>NZ_JRJZ01000167.1:0-17672 GCF_000800875.1 Cetobacterium sp. ZWU0022 | reverse complement strand
ATTTCAAATAGAAAGAAAACAGTTGCATTAGCGTTCTTAACATTTATAGGAATGATGATAGTAGGACCTATGTTTACTAGAACAGAGTTTATTCCAAAGCAAGACTATGGAAGATACGCTGTTGTGCTAGAACTTGAAAAGGGATTGTCAGTTGAAAGAGCTGAAGAGATAACAGAGCAAGCTGTAGAGATAGTAAAAAATAATAGCCTAACAAAAACTTATATAACTTTAGTAAAAACGGGAACAGGAATAATTAACGTTGATATTGGGCCTAAAACAGATAGAGATACGAGTATATTTGAAGTTATGGATAGTTTAAGACCGGAGTTATCTAAAATTCCTGGAATTAAATTTAACTTGAAAGACGATTATCAATCAGGTAGTGGAGACAGAGATGTTGAATTTAGAATCTCTTCTGATTCACTTGATATAGCTGAAAACATAGCAAGACAGGTACAAGAAAAAATAAGTAAAAATCCAGGAATAATAGATATAACATCTAGTATAGAAGCTGGAAATGTTGAAGCAAGAGTTGTATTAAATAGAGATAAATTAAGAGCTTATGGAATTAGTCCGTTTGATATTGGAAGAACAATAAGCTACTCATTCTTAGGTGGAAATAGATCAACAGGACAAACTCTATCTGTAAAAACAGGAACAGAAGAGATAGATGTTTTAATTAGATTACCAAAAGATGCCAGAACAAAAGTTTCAACGTTAGAGGAACTTAATGTTAGAAGTGCTGATGGTAAATTTATAAAAGTTTCTGATGTAGCTGATGTTGTAATGGCAGAAGGAGCATCGGAGATCACAAAAACAGATAAAATATTCTATGTTTCAGTATCAGCAAATGATGGTGGAATAGGATTAAGTAAAGTTCAAAGTGAAATAGTAAATGCGTTTGAAAGTACTAACCCACCAAAAGGAGTTTCTTACTCTTGGGGTGGAATGTCTCAAATGTTTAACGAAGCGATTGTACAGATGGGAATGGCTCTAGGAATATCTATATTCTTAATCTATGCAATTCTAGCATCACAATTTGAGAACTTCTTATTACCAGGAATTATTCTAGCATCAGTACCGTTAGCGATGATTGGAGTTTATGGTGGATTATTACTTACTAACTCACCATTTGATATGATGGTAATGATTGGAATAATAATGCTTGCCGGTACCGTTGTTAATAACGCGATAGTACTTATTGACTTTATTAAGATTCTAAGAGAAAGAGGTCATGAGTTGAACGATGCGGTTAGAGAATCTTGTAAAACAAGACTTAGACCAATTCTGATGACAACAATGACAACAGTTTGTGGTATGATACCGCTAGCTTTAGGATTTGGAGAAGGAGCAGAACTTTATTCAGGAATGTCAATTGCTGTTATATTCGGACTATCATTCTCAACGATACTGACTCTGGTTGTAATTCCAGTTTTATACATTATTGTCGAAGAGTTCATAGAAGGAATAAGAAGAAAGTTTTTCAATAAGAAAGCATAGTAAAATCAATGGTTCTCTGAAGTAAAATTCAGAGAACTTTTTTTATTGTGAAAATAATGGTTGAAAAAAAACGAACAGTGTGTTAGTATTAAATCAGGAAAAGTATTAAAAAACAAAAATAAATTAAAGCTTGTATAATAGTTGAAATAAGGTCAACAAGTCTCTACCTGCCACCGTAAATTGGCGGACTACAAGGATAGATTTTTGATATATGTTTTTTTGATATATTTAAAATTCAATCTTGTAGGAAATTACAGTGTAATTTCCTTTTTTTATGGACTTTTTTTGTTGACCCCAAAATAAAATAAGGGGAGTTTATTAAAGTGCTAAAATTAAAGAAAAATCAGAAACAAAAACATATAAAAAATATAATGCAAAATAAATGGAATAAGTGTGTAAAAACGCAGATTATTGAAAAGGGATAGTTGTAACCTTTTTAGTAATGTGCGTTTTTTATTTTTAAACTTTAGGGAGGAAAAAGAGTGAAAATAGGTGTAATAATGGGAAGTAAATCAGACTTACCTACAATGAACGAATGTGTGAATATATTAAAAGAGTTTGAAGTTGAACATGAGGTAAAAATAGTATCAGCTCATAGAACTCCAGAGTTAATGTTCACGTATGCTAAGGAAGCTAAAAGTAGAGGGATAGAGGTAATTGTTGCTGGAGCAGGTGGAGCGGCACATCTTCCGGGAATGGTTGCAAGTTTAACGGATTTACCAGTTATTGGAGTACCTATTGAAAGTAAGACTTTAAAGGGAATAGATTCTCTGTTATCAATAGTTCAAATGCCAGGAGGAGTGCCAGTAGCCACAGTAGCTATTGGAGGAGCTAAAAATGCAGGATTGTTGGCAGTTAAAATATTATCAATAAAAGATAGCGAGTTAGCTAAAAAAGTGACGAGTTATAGAGAGAATATGGAAAGGATGATTTTAGATGAAAAAATCTAGAACAGTTGGAATCTTAGGTGGGGGACAATTAGCTAAAATGCTTTGTGACTCGGGAAAAAAGATGGGGTATGAAACAGTAATATTAGACCCGAGTTCAGATTCGTGTGGAAGATTTGGAGCGGATGAGCATATTATAGCTGAATATAATGATGAAATCGCTTTAAAGAAACTTTGTGAGGAAGCGGATGTTATAACTTATGAGTTTGAAAATGTTCCGAGTGAGGTTATAAATTTTTTAAAAAGAAATGGAGGAAATGTTCCTCAGGGTGAGAGACCATTGTATCTAAGTCAACATAGAGTAAGAGAAAAGTCAGCAGTTAACGAAATCGGAGTTAGAACAGCAGACTTTGTAGCTGTAAAAAATCTTGAAACAGCTAAAGAAGCTTTGACAAAAATTGGGGGACCTTGTATTCTTAAAACTTGTTCAGGGGGATATGATGGAAAGGGTCAGTGGAAAATACAAAATGAAGAGGATCTGAATAGTGTAGATTGGAAAAATGTAGAGTATATTTTAGAAAAGATGGTAAACTTTCAAAAAGAAGTTTCATGCTTAGTTGTTAGGGGAATAACAGGAGATGTTGTTACATTTCCAGTAGGCGAAAATATACACAAAAATGGAATTCTAAATAAAACAATAGTTCCGGCAAGAATATCAGAAAATCTTCAAAAGGAAATAGAGGAACTATCGAAACGAATTGTTGAAAAGTTAGAAATTTATGGACCACTAGGAATTGAATATTTCATAGAAGGGGACGAGGTATATTTCAATGAAATGGCCCCAAGACCTCATAACAGTGCTCATTATACACTGGATGCTTGTAACTATTCTCAATTTGATATTCACCTATTAGGGGTTTTAGGTGAGAAACTACCGGAAGTAAAACTATTAACACCGGTTGTGATGTTGAATATAATGGGTGAAGATAGAGAGAAGGTAGATAAAATAGTATTGGATGAAAATACAAAACTGCATATTTATGGAAAAACAGAGTGGAAACAGGATAGAAAGATGGGACATATAAATTATTGCGGAGAAAACATAGATAAGTTAATAGAGAAAGCTAATTCATTTTAGGGAGGATCAATGAATAAAAGAGTATTTGTTAAGAAAAAAGATGGGTTTCAAGTAGAAAGTTTAGGTGTTAAAAATGAACTTCTAGAAAATTTAAAAGAAGGAAATATCGATAGAATAGATTTATACAACGTTTATGATATTTTTAACTGTACAGATGAGGATTTAGAGCTTTTAAAAAATAAAGTTTTATCAGAGCCTGTGACAGATGATGTATATGAGGATGTTAATTTAGAAGGGAAAAGATATTTAGCAACAGAATTTTTACCAGGGCAATATGATCAAAGAGCTGATTCAGCAGAGCAATGTTTAATGCTTTTAAATAATAAAGCTGGTGTTCAAATTAAAAGTGGTAGATTATTAGTGTTCCATGGAGAGATAAATAGTTTTGAAAAAGTTAGAGAATATTTGATAAATCCAATTGAAACAAGAGAGAAAAATCTAGATACTCTAGTATTAGAAGAGAATATAGATATTGATCCAGTTCCAACTTATAACGGATTTATAGATAAAAAAGTAGAAGAGTTAGAAGCTTTTTTAAATGAACATGGATTAGCAATGACGTTAGAAGATTTGCAACATATTCAAAATTATTTTAGAAATGAAGAGAAAAGAGATCCAAAGGAAACAGAAATTAAAGTTTTAGATACTTATTGGTCAGATCACTGTAGACATACAACTTTTGAAACATACTTAAAAGATGTAAAAATAGAATGCGGAGAATTAACTGAAAATATTCAAAATGCTTTTGAAGGATATTTAAACTTAAGAAGAGAGTTGGGGAGAGAATCTAAACCTCTAACTTTAATGGATATGGCAACTATAGGTGGAAGATACTTAAGAAAAGTTGGGAAATTGGATGATTTAGAGGAATCAGAAGAGATAAATGCTTGCAGTGTAGAAGTAGATGTAGATGTGGATGGAATAACAGAAAAGTGGTTACTAATGTTTAAAAATGAGACTCACAATCACCCAACAGAGATAGAACCTTTTGGAGGAGCTAGTACTTGTGTAGGAGGAGCTATTAGAGATCCTTTATCAGGAAGAGCATATGTTTATCAAGCAATGAGAATAACTGGAGCTGGAGATATAACAGAGGGAGTTGAAAATACTTTACCAAATAAATTACCTCAAGAAAAGATATCTAAAGGAGCAGCTCATGGATACTCATCATATGGAAACCAAATAGGACTGACAACAACATTTGTAAAAGAGATTTATCACAATGGATATAAAGCTAAAAGAATGGAAGTTGGAGCTGTAGTTGGAGCTGTAAAAAAAGAATATGTAAGAAGAGAGAGTCCAGTACCAGGAGATATAGTTATTTTAATTGGTGGAAAAACAGGAAGAGATGGAGTCGGAGGAGCGACAGGATCGTCAAAAGAACATAATGAAACATCACTAACAAAATGTTCGTCTGAAGTTCAAAAAGGTAATGCGCCTGTAGAAAGAAGAATTCAAAGACTATTTAGAAACCCAGAGGTTACTAAATTGATAAAAAAATCAAATGACTTTGGTGCAGGTGGAGTGAGTGTTGCAATAGGAGAGATTGCAAGAGGAGTAGAGATAAACTTAGACACAGTACCAGTTAAATATTTAGGACTTAATGGAACTGAGTTAGCAATATCTGAATCTCAAGAGAGAATGGCTGTAGTTGTAGAAGCAAAAGATGCCCAAAGATTCCAAGAGTTAGTTAAAGCTGAAAACTTAGAGTCAGCGCTAGTTGCCGTAGTTACAGAAGAGGAAAGATTAGTAGTTAAATATAAAGATGAAACGCTTGTAGATTTATCTAGAGAGTTCTTAGATACGAACGGAGTTAGACAAAGCCAAGAGGTAAAAGTAATACCATCATCTAAAGAGAATCCATTCATAAAAAAGAGTACTTTGGATATTAAAGAAAAAGTAGCTGAAGTTTTAAATGATATGAATGTTTCTTCTCAAAGAGGAATGGTTGAGATGTTTGATGCTTCTATAGGAAGAAGTACTGTTTTAATGCCTTTTGGAGGGAAGTATCAATTGACAGAATCTGAAGGAAGCGTTCAAAAACTTCCAACAGAAGGGGTTACAAATACTTGCTCTATAATGACTTATGGATATAATCCTTTAGTGTCAGAATACTCACCATATTTAGGAGCTCAATATGCTGTAATTGAATCATTAGCAAGAATTGTTGCAATGGGAGGAAGTTATAAAAAAGCGAGACTTTCATTCCAAGAATATTTTGAAAGATTAGGTAAAGATTCAACTAGATGGGGGAAACCATTTGCGGCTTTGTTAGGTGGAATTGAAGCACAATTAGAATTCGAAACACCTGCTATTGGAGGAAAAGATAGTATGAGTGGAACGTTTAAAGATTTAGATGTCCCACCAACATTGATATCATTTGCAGTTACAACTGAGAATGTAAAACATATTATATCTCCAGAGTTTAAGAAGGCAGGAAATGAAATCTATTTAATAAAAAGTGAAAGATTAGCAGGAGACGTTCCAAACTTTGTTAAAATAAAACAAAACTTTGAAATGATTGAATCTGCTATAAAAGCAGGAAAGATTGAGTCAGCTTCAACAATAAAGTTTGGTGGAATAGCAGAAGCGGTTATTAAAATGAGTTTTGGAAATAAAATTGGAGCAAAAATCGAAATGACAGAAGGATTATTCGATTTAATGCCTGGAGATATAATAGTTGAATCTAATGAAAAGTTAGAGTTTGGAGTTTGTATAGGAGAAACTGTAGAAGAGAAAACAGTAGAATTAGCCGGAGAGAAATTCTGTATTGATAGCTTGATAGTTACATGGGAAGAAAGATATGGAAAGATATATCCATACAATGTTGAAAGTTCTGGTGAAGTAATTGAAAAACAATTTAAAACAGAAGAGCTTTTCAAGGCTAAAAAATTATACGATAAACCAAAAGTGTTAGTGACTGTTTTCCCAGGAACAAACTGTGAGTATGATACGAAGAAGGCGTTCGAAAGAGCAGGAGCTGAAGTAGAGATATATGTATTCAATAATTTGGGTGTAAATGAAATCAAGGAAAGTATAGAAACACTTTCTGAAAAGATGAAGACAGCACAAATATTTATGATTCCGGGTGGATTTAGTGCTGGAGATGAACCAGATGGATCTGGAAAGTTTATAGCAAACATACTTCAAAACCCTAAAATTAAAAACAGTATGAAAGAGTTTTTAGCTAATGATGGATTGATTTTAGGAATTTGTAATGGATTCCAAGCGTTGATAAAATCTGGATTATTACCTTATGGAGATGTGGATAGCGTTAATGAAAATTCACCTACTCTATTTAGAAATGATATAAACAGACATATATCAAGAGTTGTAAGCACAAAAATAGTTTCAAATAATTCTCCTTGGATGAGTTCATTTACTGTTGGAGAAACTCATAACATACCAGTATCACATGGAGAGGGAAAGTTTGTAGTTACAAAAGAGTTTGCAGAAGAGTTATTTAGAAATGGGCAAGTAATTACTCAATACTGTGATGAAAATGGAAATATAACAATGGATAAAGAATACAATCTGAATGGATCAACATATGCAATCGAAGGAATTGTTTCAAAGTGTGGAAGAATCTTAGGGAAAATGGGACATTCAGAGAGATATGAAAATGGATTATTAAAGAATATATCAGGAAATAAAATGCAAGATTTATTTAGCAATGGAGTTAACTATTTTAAAAAATAAAAAATTAAAAAATAAATATTTAAAGTGGGAGAGTGACCAGATGTTATTAGTAGAAGCAAATAAGTTATATGAAGGAAAAGCAAAAAAAGTTTATAGAACAGAAAATCCTAATGAAGTTATTATTTATTATAAGGATGACGCAACAGCTTTTAATAATTTAAAGAAAGGTCAAATACAAAATAAAGGGATATTAAATAGTCAAATTACAACAATAATTTATGATTATTTAAAAAAGAATGGAGTAGAAACTCATCTTATAGAAAACTTATCAGAGAGAGCACAACTTTGTAAAAAGGTTAATATAGTTCCATTAGAAGTGATTGTAAGAAATACATTAGCTGGCTCAACAGCAAAACTATTTAAAATGGAAGAGGGATTAGTTTTAGAAACTCCTATATTCGAAATTTGTTATAAAAAAGATGAGTTAGGTGATCCAATGATAAATGATTATCACGCTATGGCACTTGGACTTGCGACTAAACCTGAGTTAGAATCAATCTATTCTCAAACTAAAAAGATAAATGAACTTCTGAAAGATCTATTTGATAAAATAGGAATTGAATTAGTTGATTTCAAAATTGAGTTTGGAAGAGATTCAGAAGGAAATATAATCTTAGCTGATGAAATTTCTCCTGATTGTTGCAGACTTTGGGATAAAGAAACTAGAAAAAAGTTAGATAAGGATAGATTCAGAAGAGATTTAGGAGATGTAGAAGAGGCTTATCAAGAAGTTTTAGCAAGATTAAATAAAATAGTGGGGTAAAAATGATAAAAGAGATAGAGTATTTTTTAAGTGGAAAAATAAATGAAGAGTGTGGAGTGTTCGGAGTATTTAATGTAGAGGATGCAGCACAATTAACATACTATGGACTACACTCGTTGCAACATAGAGGTCAGGAGGGAGCTGGTATAGCTTCCTCTGATGGAGAAAATATAATTAGAGAAAAAGGTGAAGGGCTGGTAACTGAAGTTTTTAACAGTGAAAGAATAGCAAAACTACCAGGTGATATGTCAATAGGACATGTAAGATATGCTACAACAGGAGGAGGAGGAATAGAAAATGTTCAACCAATACTTGTTCGTTCTCATACTGGCGATTTTGTTATTGCACACAATGGAAATATTGTAAATGCAAAAGAGTTGAAAATGCAATTAGAAGCTATGGGAAGCATTTTCCATACAACTTCGGACAGTGAAATAATAGGGCACCTTATTCAAAGAGAAGTGGGGGATTTCCACGAAAAAATACTAAAAGCATTACCAAAATTAGAGGGTGCATTCTCGTTCCTTATAATGAACAATGAAAATCTTTATGTGATAAGAGATAAAAATGGATTTAGACCATTATCGATGGGGAAATTAGAAAATGGATATGTATTTAGTTCTGAAAGCTCAGCATTTGAAATTGTAGGAGCTGAATATATAAGAGGATTAAATCCAGGAGAAGTTTTAAAAGTATCTAGAGATTCAATAGAAAGCTCTCAGTATACAGATTGTACACAGGATAAAATGTGTTCGATGGAATATATATATTTCTCGAGACCGGATAGTAGCATCAATGGGTTAAATGTTCATACGAGTAGAAGAAGCTGTGGAAACATATTAGCAAAGGAAAGTCCAGTAGAGGCGGATATAGTAATAGGGGTACCAGATTCATCACTATCTTCAGCTATGGGGTATTCGGATTACTCAGGTATTCCTTATGAAATGGGACTTGTAAAAAATAGATATGTAGGTAGAACGTTTATAAAACCAAATCAACACCAAAGAGAGCGTGGAGTAAAGATGAAACTTTCTGCTATGGAAGCTGTTGTAAAAGATAAAAGGGTTATTTTAGTAGATGATTCAATTGTTAGAGGAACGACATCGAAGCATATAATAAAGTTATTAAAAGAAGCTGGAGCTAAAGAGGTTCATATGAGGATAGCTTCATCACCAATTATAAGTCCATGTTTCTATGGAGTAGACACGTCAACTTATAATGAGCTTATAAGTACGAAAATGTCACCAAAAGAATTAGGAGAATATATAGGTGCAGATTCATTAGCATTTTTATCACATGAAGGAATGCTAGAGGGATTAGGAAAGAACATCTGTATGGCATGTTTCACAGGAAAATATCCAACAAGTATGTTTAGTTTATTAGAAAATTTGAAGAAATAGGGGAGATAAAATTGAGTAATAAATATATGGAAGCTGGAGTAAGCTTAGAAGCAGGATATGAATCAGTAAGAAGAATAAAAAGTCATGTTGAAAGAACAAAAGTAAGAGGAGCTATAAATAGCTTGGGTGCTTTTGGTGGAATGTTTGATTTATCTGAGCTAGGAATGAAAGAACCAGTTTTAGTTAGTGGAACAGATGGTGTTGGAACTAAGTTGATGTTAGCTTTTGAAATGGATAAACATGATACGATAGGACAAGATGTTGTGGCTATGTGTGTTAATGATGTTTTAGTTCAAGGAGCTATGCCATTATATTTTTTAGATTATATAGCGGTTGGAAAAAATTACCCTGAACAGATTGAAAGTATTGTAAAAGGTGTAGCGGATGGATGTGTAGCTGCAGAGTGTGCCTTAATAGGTGGAGAAACAGCTGAAATGCCAGGAATGTATAGCGAAGGACATTATGATATTGCTGGATTTACAGTTGGAGCTGTAGAGAAAAAAGAGTTAATAACTGGAGAGGGAATAGAAGAAGGAGATATTATAGTTGGAATATCTTCTAGTGGAGTTCACTCGAATGGATTCTCTTTGGTTAGAAAGATAATTAAAGATGCTAATCTAGATTTGAAAACAGTTTATGAAGGATTCGAAAAATCTTTAGGAGAGGAGTTACTTACTCCAACAAGAATATATGTAAAAACAGTAAAAGAGGTTTTAAAATCAGTTTCTGTTAAAGGGATGTGCCATATAACAGGTGGAGGATTCTATGAAAATATTCCAAGAATAATACCTGAAGGATTAGGAGTAGAGATTGATAGCAAGAATGTAAATGAGCTAAAAATATTTAAATTTTTAGAGGAAAAAGGCGGGGTACCTAAAAAAGAGATGTTTAATGTATTTAACATGGGTGTTGGATTTATATTTGTAGTTTCAAAAAATGAAAGAGAAAATATAATCTCTAAATTGAAAGAGTTAGGGGAAAATCCTATGATTTTAGGAGAGGTTGCTAAGACATCAGGAGTAGAAATTAAATGGTAAATATAGCTGTGTTTGCTTCTGGAAACGGGGGTAACTTCCAAAGAATAGTAGAAGCTCAAAAAACGGGTGAAGGTAAAGGGTATGAAGTTAAACTTCTAATTGTCGATAAAAAAGATGCTTTTGCAATTGAAAGAGCAAAAGCCTTAAATATACCTTGCTACTTTATAGATCCAAAAGAGTTTAACACTAAAATGGAGTTTGAAGAAAAGATAATTGAGATATTGAAAAAAGAAAAAGTTGAATATATTGTGCTTGCAGGATATATGAGAATAATCTCTCCAGTATTATTAGAGGAGTTTTTCAACAAGATAATAAATATTCATCCAGCTTATTTGCCAGAATTTCCTGGCAAAGATGGGATAGGAGATGCGTTTAAAGCTGGCGTGACGAAAACGGGTGTGACAATTCATTATGTAGATAGTGGAGTTGATACAGGGGAAATAATATATCAAGAGAGAATAAAAATAGAAGAAACTTGGAGTTTAGATGATTTGAAAAAAGCAATACATGATGTAGAGCATAGAATATATCCAATGATTTTAACAAAGTTATTTAAAAAGGGAGAATAAATAGATGAAACGTGTGTTAATAAGTGTATCTGATAAAACTGGAATTGTAGATTTTACTAAAAAATTAGTTTCGTTAGGGTATGAGGTTATCTCAACAGGAGGAACTAAAAAAACATTAGATGAGGCTGGTATAAAAACTTTAAGTATATCAGATATTACAAATTTCCCAGAGATAATGGATGGAAGAGTAAAGACGTTACATCCAAATGTTCATGGAGCTTTACTTTGCGTTAGAGATAATGTAGAGCATTTGAAAGCTTTAAAAGATAATAAGATAGATATGATAGATATGGTTGTTGTTAATCTGTATCCATTTAAAGAGACATTATCAAAAGTTGGAGTGACTCACGAGGAGTTAATAGAAAATATAGATATTGGTGGGCCAAGCATGTTGAGATCTGCTGCTAAAAACTATAAATCAGTTACGGTTGTGGTAGATCCAAAGGATTATGATGTTGTAATAGCGCAACTTGAAAAGTCGGGAGATACAGAAGCGGAAACGAGAGAAAGATTAGCTGCGAAAGTGTTCAGACATACATCGGCATATGATACTTTAATAGCAGAGTATCTAACTTCAAAAGTAAAAGAGGAGTTTCCGGAAAGTATAACTGTTACTTATGAGAAAGTTCAAGATTTAAGATATGGAGAAAATCCGCATCAAAAAGCAGGATTCTATAAAAGTAGTTTTGCAGGATATTCAATAGGAAATGCAGTTCAACTTCATGGGAAAGAGTTATCTTATAATAACATTCAAGATACAAATGCAGCTTTAGAAATTTTAAAAGAGTTTACTAAGCCAACTGTAGTAGCGGTTAAGCATATGAATCCTTGTGGAGTTGGAAGTGGAGAAAATATAGATGTAGCTTGGAATAGGGCTTATGAAGCTGATAAAATCTCTATATTTGGTGGAATTGTAGCAGCTAATTCAGTTATAACAAAAGAGGTAGCGGAAAAGTTATCTGCACTATTTTTAGAGATTGTTATAGCACCTGGATATGAAAAAGAAGCTTTACAAATAATAACTCAGAAGAAAAATATAAGAGTTATGAAATTAGAGTTGAATTCAAATATTATAAATAAAAAGAAAATTACTTCTGTTATGGATGGAGCATTAATTCAAGAGTTTGATGAGAAAAATATCTCTAAAGATGAACTTGTTTGTGTTACTGATAGAAAGCCTACGGAAGATGAAATAGAGGATTTAATCTTTAACTGGAACGTTGTTAAACATGTGAAATCGAATGCAATAGTTGTTGGAAAAGCTAATCAAACTATTGGAGTTGGTGCAGGACAGATGAATAGAGTTGGAGCTGCAAAAATAGCTTTAGAACAAGGTGGTGAAAAGTGTAATGGAGCAGTGATGGCTTCAGATGCATTCTTCCCAATGGCAGATACAGTAGAGATGGCTGCGAAATTTGGAATTAAAGCAATTATTCAACCAGGAGGATCAATAAAAGACTCGTTATCTATCGAAGAGTGCAATAAGCATGGAATAGCTATGGTATTTACAGGGGTAAGACATTTTAAACATTAATTTTTGGAGGAGTTTATGAAAGTTCTTGTAATTGGAAAAGGTGGAAGAGAGCATGCGATTGCATGGAAGGTAAAAGAGAGTCGACTAGTTAAAGAGGTATTTATAGCTCCAGGAAATGTTGGAATGGAAGAGATTGGGAAACTAGTAGATATTTCTGAAGAAAATATAGATGAACTTGCAACATTTGCACAAAACGAAAATATAGATTTGACGATAGTAGGTCCTGAAAGCGTACTTGCTTTAGGCGTTGTGGATGAGTTTGAAAAAAGAGGTCTTAAAATATTTGGACCAACTGCAGCTGCTGCAAGAATTGAATCAAGTAAAGATTTTGCGAAAGAGTTGATGAAAAAGTATAATGTTCCAACAGGAGCTTATGAAACTTTTGAAAGCTTAGAGTTAGCAAAATCATATGTTAATCAAAAAGGCGCTCCGATAGTTATAAAAGAGGATGGTTTGAAAGCTGGAAAAGGAGTAACAGTTGCCTTTACAAAAGAGGAAGCGATAGAGGCTTTAGAGATAGCATTCTCTATACCTAATAATAAAGTTGTAATAGAGGAATATTTGGATGGTTTTGAATTTTCTATTATAGCTTTAACAAATGGAGAGAGAGTAATTCCTTTAGAAGTTGCTCAAGATCATAAAAGAGCTTATGACAATGATGAAGGGCCAAATACAGGTGGAATGGGTGTGTATTCTCCAGTAGGAAAAATAGATTCGAATGTTGTAAATGAAACTTTAGAAAAAATATTAAAACCTATGGCATCTGGAATGAAACAAGATGGAATTCCGTTTAAAGGTTTTCTATTTGGTGGGATTATGTTAACCAAAGATGGAGTTAAAACTATCGAGTTTAATGCAAGATTTGGAGATCCAGAAGCAGAAGGGATTCTTCCAAGAATGAAATCTGACTTTGTTAAAGCCATATTAGATTTAATGGATGAAAAAGAGGTTAAACTAGAGTGGGATGAAAGATATACAGTGGCTGTTGTTATGGCTTCTGAAAACTACCCGAAATCATCGACAATAGGTAGTGAAATTGAAATTCCTCAAAATTTAGAATCCATAGTTTTCCATATGGGAACAAGAAAAGTAGATGGAAGATTAGAGACTAATGGTGGAAGGGTTTTATCGGTAGTAGCATACGGAAATACATTAGAAGAAGCTAAAGAAAGAGCATATTTGGATGTAAAAAAAATAAAATGCAAAAAAATGTTTTTTAGAAATGACATAGGCTCAAAAATGTGCTATAATAACGAAAATAAATAAAAAAAGACCTGCACAATACTAAAAAAAAGTGCAGGTCTTTATTTAAAATATTCAGAAAAATTGGAGGGAATAGAAAAAATGATGAATGGAAAAATAATAAAAGAAGCGATTACTTTTGATGATGTACTACTAGTTCCAGCAAAATCTGAGGTATTACCACATGAAGTTAGTTTAAAAACAAGACTTACAAAGGATATCGAATTAAATATTCCGGTCCTAAGTGCTGCAATGGATACTGTAACAGAAGGAGATTTAGCAATAGCTTTAGCTAGACAAGGTGGAATAGGATTTATTCATAAAAATATGAGTATAGAGGATCAAGCTGCTGAGGTAGATAGAGTAAAGAGAAATGAAAGCGGAATGATAAAGAATCCTGTTACTTTAACAAAAGATTCAACTGTATGGCACGCAGAAGAGATAATGAGAAAGTATAAAATTTCTGGATTACCAGTTATTGAACAAGATGGTTCTTTAATAGGAATTATTACAAACAGAGATTTAAAATATAGAAAAGATATGGATCAATTAGTTAGTGATATAATGACTAAAGAAAATTTAGTAACAGCTCCAGTAGGAACAACTTTAGAGCAAGCTAAAGATATCTTATTAGAAAATAGAATAGAGAAACTACCAATAGTAAATGACGAAGGTCAATTAAAAGGATTAATTACAATAAAGGACATCGATAATTTAGTTGAATATCCAATGGCTTGTAAAGATTCTCAAGGAAGATTAAGAGTTGGAGGAGCTGTAGGAGTTGGAGCAGATACTCTAGAAAGAGTTAAAGCTTTAGTAGATGCGGGAGTAGATATTATAACTGTAGATTCGGCTCATGGACATTCAAAAGGTGTTATGGCAAAAATAAAAGAAATCAGAGAAGCTTTCCCGACTTTAAACATAATTGGTGGAAACATAGTAACGGCAGAAGCAGCTTTAGATTTAATAGATGCAGGAGTAGATGCTGTTAAGGTAGGAGTAGGACCAGGGTCTATCTGTACAACAAGAGTTGTAGCAGGAGTAGGAGTTCCTCAATTATCAGCAGTAAATGATGTTTATGAAGTTTGTAAAACAAGAGGGATTGGAGTTATAGCAGATGGTGGAATAAAATTATCTGGAGATATGGTTAAAGCTTTAGCAGCAGGAGCTGATTGTGTAATGCTTGGTGGACTTTTAGCAGGAACGACAGAAGCACCTGGAGAAGAGATTATATATGAAGGAAGAAAGTATAAAGTATATGTTGGAATGGGATCTATGGCAGCAATGAAAAGAGGATCGAAAGACAGATACTTCCAAAATGACGCTAAGAAATTAGTTCCAGAAGGTATTGAAGGAAGAGTTGCATATAGAGGAAGCTTAAAAGATGTAGTTTTCCAAATGTGTGGAGGAGTTAGAGCTGGAATGGGATACTGTGGAACATCAACAGTTGAAGATTTAAAAGTTCATGCAAAATTTGTTAAAATAACAGGAGCAGGATTAAAAGAAAGTCATCCGCATGATATTATAATAACGAAGGAAGCACCAAATTATTCTAAATAGATATAAAATATTGACTTTGTAGGACGTATTGATTATAATGATTATAATTAAGAAACGTTTATAAGTGGCAAAGTAGAGGAAACTCTATGACGCAAAGCTATAGGGTCTTTAAAATGGCAGCCAGCTGCAATAGTCTTTGTGATTATTGCAGCTTTTTTTATTTTTTTTTATTGAGGGAGGATAGATGAAGAGGTTAGTAGTTTTTTTAATGCTGTTTATTAGTTGTTTAGGTTTCTCGGAAGAGAGATTAACAATAACAGTACCTTCAAATACAACGGATATGTATTTGTATAAAGATTTAGAAAAGGGTGAATATCAAGGTGTTTACGCAGAGTTGTTAAAAAAAGTTTTAGAAGGAAAAGAGATTGAAGTTTCATTAGATAAAGAGAATAGTGACATGATGTTGAGAACTATTGAAACTTTAGATGGGAAGAAGGAATATGATTATTTGGATACTCCTATGATTTATAGGATAGGTGTTATTACAAATAAGAATTCGATGCTGTCAAACTTAGGAGAGGCTAGATATTTGAAAGCTGGATATATTCCTGGACAACATGGAATTAGAGAGATGAAAGAAAGATATAGCAATTTAACTTTAGATAAAATTGAAGTTAAGAATATTGATGAAGGATTAGAAAAATTAAAGAATGGTGAGATAGAGATTTTTATTGCACAAGATTGGTATGATAAAAATTTAGGTGATGTAGATTATAAACTTTTAGAGAATATAAGGTATAATGAACAAATAGCTATAAAAAAGAGTTTAACTGAGCTTTATGAAAAAGTGAAAAAAAGTTTAGATGAATTACCAGGTGAAGAATTTCAAGAGATTTTATCTGAAAATAGAGTGTCGTTTTATAAGTATTTGTTAAAAGATACGCCGAGTTATGAAAAAGTAACAGATAACTATAAAGAGATAAGAGTTAAATTGGGAAAAGATAAATTTATGTTGCCGTTTTATTATAAGCAGAAACAAAATTATCAGGGATTAACTATTAATATAGTTAAAGAGATTGAAAAGATAATAGGTATTCCTTTTAGTTTTGTGAAAGATGGAGAGTATGACATAGAGGGAATTGCTATCGAAAACTCTTTGGGAAGAGTAACTAAAAATTATACAAAACCTTATTATGAAATGAAATTGTCTGTGGCAAATAGAAAGTCAGATGGGTTTATTCAGAATTTATCTGATTTAGATAGGGCTAAAATTTTAGTTTTAAAAGGTGATTATAGTTATATATATTTAAAAAATATTTTGAAAAATAGTGAAATAGAAGAAGTAGAAACTTATGAAGAGGGGTTAAATAAATTATTAAATCAAGATGGAGAGTATCTGGTAGGATACTTTAATATATTGACAGGAGTAATAAGTAATAACTTTTTGGATGATAAAATAAAAGTTGCAGGGATATTAAATGATTCTTTTGGTGTTAGTTTTGGAATTAGTAAAGAGAAACAAGAGTTATCAAATTTAATTGAAACTATTTTAGAAAGTTTCACGATAGATAAAACTGTAATAGATAATAATATTTTAAAAAATTCAATAGTAACACAAAATTATAAGTTGATTTTAAAAATATCAATACCAGTAGTGATATTTATAATAATTTTAATAGTATTAATAATTAAATCTGAAAAAAATAGAAAAAAAGCAGAAGAACTAAGTTTTTCGTTGATAGAAGTGCTAGAAATGGCTAATCAATTGAATGACGAGGATACTGGAGATCATGTGAAGAGATTAGGTATGTATTCGACACTTTTATCTGAAAAAGTAAATCTGCCAAAAGAAACAAGAGAAAGTATCAAGAGATTTTCATCTTTACATGATATAGGAAAAGTTGCGATACCATCTGAAATATTAAAGAAACCATCTAAGTTAACAGAGGAAGAGTTTAAGAAAGTAAAAGAGCATGTAGAAATAGGGTATGACTTGGTAAAAAAATTGAAATTAGGAACTGTTGCAGAGAATATCGTAAGGTATCATCATGAAAAATGGGACGGTAGTGGTTATCCGTTAGGAATAAGAGGTAATGAAATTCCTTTAGAAGCTAGAATTGTTTCTATTGTGGATGTTTATGATGCTTTAAGACAAAGAAAGTTCCATAGAGATGCATTGACACATGAAGAGGCTTTAGAAGTTATAAGTAAAGATAAAGGGAAAAGTTTTGATCCAGAATTAGTTGATATTTTCCTTGGTAGTGATAAAGAGTTCGAAAAGATATATGAAGAAAATAAAGAATCTTTAGATTTAGCAACAGAATTTTATTCAGCAATAAAAAATAATAAATAGTGTTAAGAGGTGAAAAATTGAGGAGATATTTATACTTGATTCTATTTGTT
>NZ_JRJZ01000177.1:0-3109 GCF_000800875.1 Cetobacterium sp. ZWU0022 | reverse complement strand
CGAACCTCCAAAATTTTTATTGACTCCTCCCTTAAGGTATAGATTTATAATAAATCATATAAAGTTTTTTTTCAACTAATTTAAAAGAATTTTCAATTTTAGATACAGGAAGAAAAAGCCCTTGGTGTTAATTAGAAATATGTAAAAACATAGTTATGATGAATAAAGAAATTAGAAATTAAAAAAATAAAAAAAGGAGGGTATGATATAAGATTTTATTTATATCATACAAGATAATATGAAGTTACTTTTTGAAAAAACAAATTTAAAAAACTTAGAACTTAAAAATAGATTTATAAGATCAGCTACATGGGAAGGTTTAGCTGAAGAAAATGGGCATTTAAACGAAAATATTTATGAATTTTACAAAAAACTTGCTCAAGGAGGAGTAGGACTGATTGTAGCAGGTTATGCCTATATCAGTAAAGATGAACAGCCAAATATAAAAATGCTAGGTATTCAAGATGACTCTTTAATAGATGAATACAAAAAATTAGTTAATATAGTGCATGAGTATGATGCTAAAATAGCATTGCAAATAGTTTATGGGGGCTCTCAAAATCATCATCCAGAAAAAGATAATATGGAGATTTTAGGACCTTCTGCTGTAGAAAATATAGTTTCTGGAATAACTCCTAAAGAGGCTACAAAGGAAGAGATAAAAAAAATCGTTAAATTGTTTGGAGATGCAGCTGTAAGAGCTAAAAAAGCTGGTTTTGATGCTGTTGAAATACATGCGGCTCACGGGCATTTGCTAAGTCACTTCTTAACTCCTTATTATAATAGAAGACAGGATGAATATGGTGGTGAAATCCACAACAGAGCTCGTATAATATATGAAGTTATAGAAGAGATTAAAGAAAGAGTGGGAGAAGACTACCCTATAATGATAAAACTTAACCACAATGATTTTATGGAAAAAAATATGGGATTAACAGAAATAGAAGCTTTAGAGGTTCTTAAGAGAGTTGATGAATTAGGTGTCGATTTAATAGAAGTAAGTGGTGGAAGTGCACCTTCCGCTACATTTAATATGGGGAAAAATTTAAACCTTTTAGAAAACCAGTCTTATTTTAAAGAAGCTGGTGAAAAAATTGCTAAAACTATAAAGGCAAAAATCAGTTTAGCTGGAGGAAACAAAAACTTTTCTCTAATGGAAGAAATATTAAATACAACAAATATAGAATATTTTTCTTTATCAAGAGCATTGATCAGCGAACCAGATCTTATTAATAAATGGAAAAATGAAAATAAATATAAACCTAGATGTGTGTCTTGCAATTATTGCTTACAGACCATGCCTGTTACATGCATATTAAATAAAAAATAATACTAAGCCGGTCATTAAAGACCGGCAAGTTTTTTTGTTTCCATTGCTAGTTGGTTAGAATCTATTTATTCTACGATTAATATAATCTAACTTGAAGGTTTACACAAATATTTAATTGGCCCCTACTTTAATTGTGGTTTCATTATGTATTTTCTCAAAATCTACATGTTTATAATATCTATTTCCAATACATGCTTCATACTCTTCTTTAGAGAAGTTTTTATTTGATAGCTCTATTGAGACTATTTTTTCAAAGTTTTCTTTTATTCCAGGTAATCTATTTTTTATTACATCAAAAACAATAAAGATATCAAGATTTACATAGTCGTGAGCTACTCTATTTCTAAAATCTTTTAATATTTTCCAAGGAATATCTAGATTTTTATCTTTCAGTTCTTTACTTATTTTACCACTAGCTTCACCAATATTAACAAGTAAAGACAATGATGCATTAAAAGGCATTTGGTCATTTGCATCAAAGAAGATTTCTGGGTCATCATAATCATTACTATATTTTTGAAGCTTTCCGATACTCTCTAAAATACTTAAAACATAAAGTAAGTCATTAGTTATATTTTGTAACATATACTATCTCCTTTTTAGCTCTCATAAGAACAATAGGGTTTGCATATTTTTCAATCATAATATCTAAATTAACCTTAATTATTGGTTCTAACTCCTCTTTCAATTTTATCCACTTTTTAAAATCAGTATCATCTACAAGGATATCGATATCATTTCCATCCTCGCCTCTAGCAATCGAACCGAATATTCCTATTTTTTCTATATTGTATTTTTCAAAGATATTTTCTTTTTTTAAACTAGTTTTAAAGGCATCTAATGTCATAGCATCCTCCTTTAGATTTTATTAGCTTTATTATATCATGAACATAAAAAAATAAAAATTAAAAAAGAGATTAATCTTTCATCTCCTCAATCAGGTTATAAAACATAGCCTTAGAGCATCCAACCATCTTTATGGCATCTTTCACACGGATGTAGTTTGGATTGTCTTTGTTCCTTGTAAGAGGGTAGATTTCGTTGAATTTTTCTCTGAACTCATCGTTTTTATTTCTACCAAACTTTACACCTTTAGCTAGAGCTCTTTCGATTCCCTCTTTCTGACGCTTACGAAGCTCTTTACGCTCCCATTCAGCTTTTAGTAAATCAACCTGTAACATTGTATCTAGCATCACATTAAGCATCGCTTCAGCCAACGAGTCAGCATCCCTCTCCACTAACTTCTCTTTTAAAAAGTTATTCAGATAAGCTTGATCCACTGATTCCACACTTACCCCACGAGCAGCTAGATTCAATAAACACTCACGGACCTCTTTGGCATTTCTCCCTATTCTATCCAAATTTTTAACAACAATAACATCACCATCTTTTACCCATTCGTTTAAAAGTTCGTTCCATACTTCTCTATCTTCAAAACTTTTCCCAGATTTTTTTTCCTGGAAGATTGTTCTAGGATTAGCTCCTAATTCTTTAAAATATTCTACTTGTCTGTCTAAGTTCTGCGTCTCAGAAGAAACTCTAGCATAATAGTATTTCATGAGTATATCCATCTCCTCGTTTTAAGTTCTGAACCCATTATACTTTCTTTGTGAAAAAAATACAATAAATCTTTAGAGAAAATTAGACTAAAGTTAAAAAAATGAGAAAAGGTATATATTAGACTAAAAATTTTTAGTGTAGAAAAAGTCTAAAAAAGTCTACTTTTATAGACTTATATAAATAAAAAATATTAAAAGGCTAAAAATAAAAAAAAAAATT
>NZ_JRJZ01000073.1:0-209 GCF_000800875.1 Cetobacterium sp. ZWU0022 | reverse complement strand
TACTTTTATAGACTTATATAAATAAAAAAGAAGAAAAAGATAAAAAATCTATTTCTTCTGGTTTGGATTTTGTTAATAGCAATCTAGCCATTGATTTTATTGAGAAAATTGCAAATTTGGTGCCGAAACGCAAAAAAACCGACGCGAGGCCTTTAACACAGTTTAATGATTTTAGTGCAAATTTGGTGCCGAAACGCAAAAAAACCGAC
>NZ_JRJZ01000048.1:0-4499 GCF_000800875.1 Cetobacterium sp. ZWU0022 | reverse complement strand
ACTTTATTGAGAAAATTGCAAATTTGGTGCCGAAACGCAAAAAAACCGACGCGAGGCCTTAAAGACTATTAGAGAAAATTGAACACCAATCTAGCTTAGTAAAATCAATGGTTGAAAAGGGGTAGTGTAAAATTATAAACCCCAAATTGTAGTGAAATAAACCCTAAATTGTAGTAGATATAATCCCAATATTGTAGTAGATATAAACCCCAAATTGTAGTAACCATTATAAACACTTTTGATTTTAAAATGGGTTTATGTTAAAATGAATTATTCTTAATATTACTTGAGGTGAAAAATGGGAAAAATAGGATTCAACAAAAAACTAAATAGATTACCTGTGTATTTTGAAAAAGAGATATTTATTAATGCTTTTGGATGGTTGTTGAAAGAGTTTAACAAATGGAATAAGGGACTAGAAATAAAAGAGAGAGTTATAACAATAAAGAAGCGTGAAATATGGGAAGCATCTGCAACTAGACCATATACCAAAGAAGAATTTTCAGAATTTATTCGTGGATTAACAGTTTCTAAAAGATATGAGATTGATAAAGAAAAAGGTTATGGAATATCTGGAAGTATTTTTGTAACCCAAGAGATGGATGAGGAAACTTTGAAGATAGAAATTCCATCACTGTTTATTCCTTTTCTTTTCTATAAACACGATATTCACATAATAGATAAAGCTAAGAAAAAAGAGCCACTAACAGTTAAAGAGTTAGATTATTGGGACAATGAACTAAAACATAAAAAACAAGAGATACTACTGCTTGAAGATGCAGAATTAAAGGGTATAAGTGGAAAATATGCTAAAAGGTTGTATATGTTATTGAAGCAGTTTGAAAATACAGGTTATTTTGTTATGGAGATAGAACAATTTAGAGATGTTTTAGAAGTTCCAAAAGCTTATACACTCGGAAGAATTAACGATAAGATTATTAAACCATCCAAAGCTGAATTAGAGAAGAAAAAAATATATAAGTTTCCTGAAGAACTGAAAGGAAAAGGACGTAGAAAAATCGAAAAGATAGAGATTTATTTTGCTATCTATGAAGACGTACCTAAAAAGAAAAAATTAGATCTAACTTTAGAAGAAGAGATGGAAGCTAGAGAGATACTTCAAAATCAAGGTATTGGATATGAAATCCTAAATGAGCAAAAGAAAAAATCACCAAGCATTTATATAAAGACTTTAAAATCAGTATTGAAGAAATAAACCACTATTTAAATAGTAGTTTAACATCTCTTGAAGGTGTTATTTATACAGGCTTTATGATATAATAAAGCATAGATTATAATTAAATTAAGTAACTTTATACCATTAGTAGAGTATAAAATTATTGTATATAAATGGAGGAATTAAAAATGTCAAGTATAGCACAAAGAGCTGAATTACAATCGCAAATTTGGAAGATAGCAAATGATGTTCGTGGTTCAATAGATGGATGGGATTTTAAGCAATATGTTTTAGGAACGTTATTTTATAGATTTATAAGTGAAAACTTCTCTAACTATATTGAAGCTGGAGATGATAGTTTTAAATATGCAGATTTAAGTGATGAGGTTATAACAGATGAAATCAAAGATGATGCAATAAAAACAAAGGGATATTTTATATATCCAAGTCAACTATTCGTTAACATTGCTAAAGGAGCAAACACTAATGAAAGTTTAAATACTGATTTAGCTGCAATATTTTCAGCTATTGAAGGTTCTGCTAATGGTTATCCATCAGAATCAGATATTAAAGGGTTATTTGCTGATTTTGATACAACAAGCAATAGATTAGGAAATACAGTTAAAGACAAGAATAGTCGTTTAGCTGCTGTTATTAAAGGTGTTGAAGGTCTTAATTTTGGAGAGTTTGAAGATAACCATATAGATCTATTTGGTGATGCTTATGAGTTTTTAATTTCTAACTATGCTGCCAATGCTGGTAAATCTGGTGGAGAGTTTTTTACACCTCAAAGTGTATCAAAGCTTATCGCAAAATTAGCAACACATAAACAAGAAACGATTAATAAGATTTATGACCCTGCTGCTGGATCAGGTTCACTATTACTACAAGCAAAAAAGCAGTTTGATAACCATGTTATTGAAGATGGTTTCTATGGACAGGAGATTAATCATACAACATATAACCTTGCTCGTATGAATATGTTTTTACACAATGTAAACTACGATAAATTTGATATTGCATTAGGAAATACACTTTTAGATCCTCACTTTGGAGATGAGAAGCCTTTTGATGCCATTGTATCAAATCCTCCATATTCAGTTAATTGGATTGGTAGTGATGATCCAACTCTTATTAATGATGAGCGTTTTGCACCAGCTGGAGTACTTGCACCAAAATCTAAAGCTGACTTTGCTTTTGTACTTCACTGCTTAAATTATCTTTCAAGTAAAGGTCGTGCTGCTATAGTTTGTTTCCCAGGAATATTCTATCGTGGTGGAGCAGAGCAAAAAATTAGAAAGTACTTAATTGATAATAACTTTGTTGAAACTGTTATATCGTTAGCACCTAATCTTTTCTTTGGAACTTCAATAGCTGTTAATATCTTAATTTTATCTAAATCTAAAAAGGATTCAACAACTCAATTTATAGATGCTAGTGGAGAAAACTTCTTCAAGAAAGAAACTAATAACAACATCTTAACAGAGGAACATATAGAGGAGATACTAAGAATATTTGATACTAAAGAGGATATTGAGTATGTTTCAAAATCGGTAGATAATGAAAAAATAGCTGAAGAGAATTACAATCTTTCTGTTAATACTTATGTAGAAGCTGAAGATACAAGAGAGGTTATTGATATAAAGGAACTAAACGCCAAGATAAAAGCAACAGTGAGCAATATAGATAGACTTCGTATTGAAATAGATAAGATAGTTGCAGAGATTGAGGTGGAATAAAGTATGATTTTAGATAATAAGCTTAATATTACTAATCAAGTGGAACTTTCAAAGGTGGAAGAGAAAATTAGTAAACAAAAAGCTAAGCAACTATTTGATTCAGGAGATATAAATAAAGTTAAGGTAGGAACATTTGAAGGGCTTCAATATATACATAGATACTTATTTGAAGATATGTATGAGTTTGCTGGAAAGGTTAGAGAGGTAAATATAGCTAAAGGAAATTTCCGTTTTGCACCACTAATGTATCTTAAACCCTCTTTAGAATATATAGATAAGATGCCACAAAATACATTTGATGAGATTATTGAGAAATATGTTGAGATGAATATTGCTCACCCTTTTCGTGAAGGAAATGGGAGATCAACTCGTATATGGCTTGACCTTATATTAAAAGAAAATATCAAGGTAGTAATTGATTGGAATCTAGTTGATAAAGATGAATATCTATCAGCTATGGAGAGAAGTGTAGTTAAAGATATTGAAATTAAACATCTTTTAAAACAGGCTCTTACTATTGAAATCAATGACCGTAATCTATTTATGAAAGGTATTGATGTAAGTTACTACTATGAAGGTTATAGTGAATACAACACAGAGGAGGTCTAAGATGAGTAAGTTAGAGCAATTAATTAATGAGCTATGTCCTAATGGGGTGGAGTATGTTTCTTTAGGATTGTATTGTAAGATATCAAAAGGAAAACAGTTAAATAAAGAAAATTTACTAGAAGAAGGAGATTATCCTGCTTACAACGGTGGAACTAGTTATTCAGGATTTACAAATAATTACAATGTAGAAGCTAATACAATAATTATTAGCCAAGGAGGAGCTTCTGCTGGGTTTGTTCAATTTATAAAAACTAAATTTTGGGCGAATGCACATTGCTATTATTTACAGCCAGATTATAATTTTCTTAATAATAATTATGTTTTCCATTTTGTTAAAAGTATGCAAAATAAATTAATGGAATGTCAGCATGGAGCAGGGATTCCAGCTTTAAAATCTAACGAAATATACAAACTTCAAATCCCCCTACCTCCATTAGTAGTACAAGAGGAGATTGTGCGTATTTTAGATACATTTACAGAGCTTACAGCAGAGCTTACAGCAGAGCTTACAGCAGAGCTTACAATGAGAAAGCAGCAGTATGAATATTATCATAATTCACTTTTTGAATTTAAAGATTGGAATATTCAATATTTATCAGTTGGTGAACTTTTTGAGTTTAAAAATGGTTTAAATAAAGAGAAAAGTGCTTTTGGACATGGACAACCGTTTATTAATTTTACTGATGTTTATAAAAATAGATGGTTAACAAATGAAAAAATTTCTGGATTAGTAAATGTAAATCCTAGTGAGATTGAAAATTACAGCGCTAGAAAAGGAGATGTTTTTTTTACTAGAACGTCAGAAACAAAAGAAGATATAGGAATGTCTAGTGCTTTAATTGAAAATATTCCTAATTGTGTATTTAATGGATTTTCAATAAGAGCGAGGCCTATAACTGATTTATTATTGCCTAATGTTAATGGTAGAATAAATTGTAGGTTTTATGGCAGAATGAAATGAAAAAAAACCGACG
>NZ_JRJZ01000070.1:0-12731 GCF_000800875.1 Cetobacterium sp. ZWU0022 | reverse complement strand
TAGAATAAATAAAAGGTTAAATTTGATACCGAAACGCAAAAAAACCGACGCGAGGCCTATAACACAGCCTACTCTTTCAAGACAGATTATAGAACTTGAAAATCAACTCGGAACTAAACTTTTAGTTCGTGGAAATAAAAATAGAAAAATTACTCTTACAGAGGATGGAATTAGGTTTCGCAAAAGAGCTGAAGAGATTGTAGAGCTCGCTGAACGAACTGAAATAGAGTTTAAAAATCAGAATGAAGAGATTAGTGGTGATATATATATTGGTGGTGGAGAAACTGATTCTGTGAGATTTATTGCTAAGACTATGATCAAATTACAAAATAAATACCCTAATATTCGTTTCCATCTATACAGTGGTAATGCAGATGATATCACTGAAAAACTAGACAATGGGTTATTGGATTTTGGAATTTTAGTTGGACCAGGTAATTTAGAAAGTTATAACTATTTAAAATTTCCCACAACAGATATTTGGGGATTACTTATGAAAAAAACTTCACAACTTGCTTCTAAAGAATATATCAAAATAACTGATTTAGAAAATATACCTCTTCTTATTTCTAGACAATCTTTAGTTGAAAATCAAATAGCCGGCTGGGGAGTTAAAGATCTTAGTAAATTAAATATAATCGCAACGTATAACCTTGTCTTTAATGCATCCCTTATGGTTGATGAGGGGCTTGGATATGCTCTTTGTCTTGATAAACTTGTTAATACATCATGTGAAAGTACTTTGTGCTTTAAACCTCTTAGCCCTCTTTTAGAAGTAAATCTAGATATAATTTGGAAGAAAAATCAAGTTTTCTCTAAAGCAGCTAAAAAATTCTTAGAATTTTTACAAATTGAATTTAATCAAATATAATTTTTCAAAATACTTTATATGCTTTTAAAGCATCAAAGTATATTCAATATAAGTATTAGATATGTTGAAGACTATATTATATAATATTTTCAAATCAATAGTTGAATTTTTAGATATTTATATTAATGGAGGTCAAATTGAGAAAGATATTTTTAACTCTTATGAGTGTTTTAGTTTTAAATTTAGGAGGAGAAGTGGCTATGGCAAAAAATGTAAAAATGAATGATGTTACTGTCACTACTACTTGGGATAAAGTTTTCCAAAAGAGCAATAAAGTTGATCATAAAAAAGTAACATTTAAAAATCGTTATGGTATAACTTTAGTTGGAGATCTATATACTCCTAAAAATATTACAGGTCAAAAACTCCCTGCAATTGCTATTAGTGGACCATTTGGAGCTGTGAAAGAGCAATCTTCTGGATTATATGCGCAAACAATGGCTGAACGTGGATTCGTTACAATCGCATTTGATCCATCATACACTGGTGAAAGTGGAGGTCAACCTAGAAACCTAGCATCTCCTGAAATCAATACCGAGGATTTTAGTGCTGCTGTAGATTTTTTAGGATTACAATCTTTTGTTGATCGTGAACGTATAGGAGTTATTGGAATCTGTGGATTTGGTGGAATGGGATTAAGTGCTGCTGCTATGGACACAAGAATAAAAGCAGTTGCAACTTCTGTTATGTATGATATGAGTCGTGCTATGGGGCATGGTGTTGGAGATGGAGAAGATCGTTATGACCTTGCTCAACGTAAAGCTGTTTTAAATTATTTAAATCAATTACGTTGGATAGATGCCGAAAATGGAAGTTTTGCTGCAGGACCTCATGATATTTTTGTTGATGAAAATGGAAATATTTTACCTGGATCAAATCGTATATTACCTGAATCTTTACCTGAAAACCCACATCCAGTTTTAAAAGAGTTCTTCGATTATTACCGTGAAAAATTAGGATATCATAAAAATTCTTTAAATTCTAATTCTGCATGGAATGCTACAATGCCTCTATCATTTATGAACTTCCCTCTATTAACATATATTGATGAGATATCACCTCGTCCAATACTATTTGTTGCTGGAGAAAATGCTCACTCTCTTTATTTTAGTCAAGATGCATATAACGCTGCTGCTGAACCTAAAGAACTAGTTATTATTCCTAATGCCAATCATGTGGATTTATATTTTGATATAAATAAGATTCCATTTGATAAATTAGAAGAGTTCTTCAAAACTAATTTAAAGTAGTTTTTATAAAAAGATAGATTCTAATAAAATTAGAATCTATCTTTTTACTTTATTTTCTTAATTTTTTAACAGCTTCTCTTGTAGCAATAAGTTTTTTCTCGATCTCTTCAAAATTATCCCTTGCAATTCCTATAAATAACATATCTATTATAGCCAATTGGGAAATTCTAGAGCTCATTGCTCCCTCTCTCAAAGACTTTTCAACAAAAGGTATTTTTAAAGTTATATCCGAAAGTTTTTCTAGCTCATTATTTACACTAGCTTTAGTTATCGAAATAATTGGTATTTTATTTTTTCTAGCATTCTCTACACAAGTCAATACTTCAGCTGTCTCTCCTGAGTACGATATTGCTACTGCTACATCCCCTTCTTCCATCAATACAGAAGAGGTTATTTGAAGATGAGTATCAGTATGAAGAGTACATCTTTTATTAATTCTATTTAATTTATAGTAAAAATCAAGACCAACTAATCCAGAAACACCTACACTATATATATAAATATTTTTAGCAGCTATCAATAAATTGATTGCTTTATCCAAATCACTCTCATTAATCAATTTGACAGTTTTTTCCATAACACTATCTATTGATTCTTTTACTCCATATATAATATCTTTTGTTTTGAGGTCTTTATCTAAATATTCAAATCTCGAACTTTTCTCTGCCACATTAGAACTTAGTTTTAAATTCAATTTCAATTCATTCAAACTTGAAAATCCTAACTTTTTTGAAAATCTTACAACTGTCGGTGCCGAAGTATTTGTTAAATCACCAATCTCTTTAGCAGATAACTTTATAATACTCTCTTCATTTTCAAGAAAATATTTTGATATTAATTTTTCTCTATCTGTAAAACTATTATAGTTTTGCTTTAAATATTCTAATATGTTCAATTTAATCACTTCCTACAAATATATAGATGCTCATTAGATTTTAAAATAAAATCTTTTACCATCTTTTATATATTTTAACAGATAAAGGTCTTCTTGTAAAATAGATGCCACCACATTTGTTCTTTCATCTGCTTTAAGATTTGATAAAATGATTTGAAGCTCTCCCATGTATCTTAAATAGTCAATATTATCAATTGTAATATCACCGTATTTTTTATCAACAGTATTATCGGCTTTTATCTCCTTTCCATTCAAAAGTAATCTACTTTCATTTGCTCTTATCGCATCTCTAGCAAAATCTGTTCTTGATGAGTATATATTCTTTAATAACTCTATACATGTAGATTCCTTTGTTTTCAATTTTATTCTTAACTCTACTGCATCTTTATTCAACGATGAAAGCTCTTCTAACTCTTTCAAACTTGGTAAAGAATCACCTATAAACACTCCGTCATTACCTATTGCAAAAA
Organism: Cetobacterium sp. ZWU0022; assembly: GCF_000800875.1. Taxonomy (NCBI): domain Bacteria; kingdom Fusobacteriati; phylum Fusobacteriota; class Fusobacteriia; order Fusobacteriales; family Fusobacteriaceae; genus Cetobacterium; species Cetobacterium sp. ZWU0022. Next base: position 9,245 of record NZ_JRJZ01000070.1, on the reverse strand, counting down.
GATGATTTGCAGCAACGTTAACTTCTACTCCTCTATGATCTTCTAAAGTAGGAAGTCCATCTTTCATTGGACTCCTTTTTCTATTATTCGATTGAACAAAAGCTGATATCTTTATTTTGCGATCTTTTAAAAATCTATTTTTTTGAATCATACACTCTTCAGATATTCCTGTATTAACTCTTGGATAAAAGTTATGAAGGGCATCTATGTTTCTATAGTCAGGATTTAATCTATCTAACTCCTCTAAAAATTCTTTTGTCACTGTCGAAGCATTAAGTTGTATTCCTATATCATAACTATTTTTACTCATAGTTGATATCTCCTCAACTGTATAGCCAAAATCTATTCTTATAGTTTTAACTCCTAACTCTTTTAATCCTTTTAAATCCATATTTTCTAACTCTAAAAACTTAAATGTATTTGGAGATATATCACTTATTATATCCATCTTATACTCTTTAGCTAGTTTAAAAAACTCTTTAACTTCAGTTTTTAAAACTTCATAGTTTGCTTCTGGAATATGTAGAGATGTAAAAATCCTAGTAAACCCTAATTTGTAAGCTGATTTTAATAGCTCAATATTCTCCTCTTTTGTATTGTCTAAACCGAAATATACTGAAAAGCCAAAACACATATTTTCTCTCCTTTAATATATCTATTATTCAGTTGGATCATCAAATCCTAATAATCCTGTAAACAGATATCCTGCTATATAAGAAACAACAACCCCAATCAAAAATACAAACATTTTACCATCAGCTATCAGTAATGCCAAAGGTAATCCTGAAACTCCTAAAGCCACAGCTCCAACTTTGAAAAATGCCATAACAGCTCCTCCAACACCAGCACCTAAACATGCTGCTGTAAAAGGTTTTCCTAATGGTAATGTAACCCCATATATCAACGGTTCTCCTATTCCTAAAAATCCTGCTACCAATCCATTCTTTGCTGTTTTCTTCAATCTTTCATTTTTTGTTTTTCTATAAACAGCTATCGTGGCTCCTACTTGAGCCATTCCACTTGTTGCTAGAACTGGAAGTAAAACTGTGTATCCAACATTACTTATCAAATCAGCATGAATAGGAGTCAGTGCTTGATGCATTCCTGTCATAACTAAAGGTAAGAATAGTGCCCCTGAAACAGCTCCAGATAAAACCGATACAAACATATTATGAGATGATAATGTTTGAGCCACAACAACCCCTATAGAATCAGATATAAATCCACCAATTGGTTGTAAAACTAATAATGCTGCCATCACCGATATTGTCAACGTTAAAAGTGGTGTTACAAATAGATCTAGAACATCCGGTACTATTTTTTTCAGAGACTTCTCTATGTAACATGCTATAATAACAACTAATATTACAGATATGATTCCACCTCTACCCGGAGTCAATTGAGAACCAAAAAGAGTTATTCCTGATAGAGCTGAAGAAGATAAAATACCTCCAAGAACTCCACCCATCATAGGCATTTGAGAACCGAACTCTTTAGCTGCATTCACACCTACAAGAACAGAAAGTATCGAAAATACACTACTTCCTATAAGAGCAATTATTTTTGCTGCTGTTGTTAATTTATAAGAATCACCAAAATATACTCCTGCAATATTATTTATTGCTAAAACTAATCCACACGAAACAAATAATGGTATCAAAGGTATAAAAGTTGCTCCCAATTTTTTCAAAATATTTTTTACAGCGGTATCATTTTTTGCTTTAAGTTTTTCTTTTGTTTCTTTTACAGCATCTTCACCAAATTTAGTTTCATTTATTCCAATCAAATTTTTTACCTCAGCTGTCACTTTACTAACTTTTCCAGGTCCATATATAACCTGAAGTTGCCCTTCGGCCTCAACAACTCCTAAAACTCCCTCTGATTTTTCAAGAGAAGTCATATTAATTTTTGAATAATCTTTAAGCTCGAATCTACAACGAGTCATACAACTTTGAACAGATAATATATTTTCTTTTCCACCAACTAAACCAATTAACTCTTGAGCAATTTCTTTATTTGTCATCTTTCTCTCCCCTTATCAATATTAATCTAAATCATTTAAAGCTTTTGCAATATAACCATCATGTTTTTCTAACTTATTTTTTGCTTCTTCTAAATTTAATTTTGATAAAATCATAAATATTGCTAATTTTACATTTGATTTTGTTTCATTTAAATATTCTGCTGCTGTATCTGTATCTACTCCTGTCGCTTCTGATACTATTTTTTTTGCTCTTTCAACCAATTTTTCATTTGTTGATTGCACATCAACCATTAAATTTCCATAAACTTTACCTAATTTTATCATTGATCCAGTTGATAACATATTTAAAACCAATTTTTGAGCTGTTCCCGATTTTAATCTTGTTGATCCTGTCACAACTTCTGGTCCTACAACTGGAGAGATAGCTATTTTTGCCGTATTAGCTACAGCTGAATTAGCATTACAAGTTACCGAAATTGTAAGTGCTCCTATTTCATTAGCATATTCTAATCCACCTATTACATATGGTGTTCTACCTGACGCAGCCAATCCCACTACTACATCTAACTCTGTTATATCTTTCTTTTTTAAGTCATTCACAGCTAACTCTTTTGAATCTTCCGCACCCTCTTGAGCTCTAAATATTGCCTCTTGTCCACCTGCTATAACTCCTTGAACTAATTCTTCTGAAACACCATATGTCGGTGGGCATTCTGAGGCATCTAAAATTCCAAGTCTTCCTGATGTTCCCGCTCCGATATATATAAGTCTTCCACCTTTTTTTAATCTTTCAACAATTTCATCAATAGCCGCTGCTATTTGAGGTAACTCTTTTTCTACTGCTTCAGCAACTTTTTTATCTTCATCATTTATTTTTTTTACCATTTCAATTGTAGAAACTCTATCTATATCTAAAGTATTTTGATTTCTACTCTCTGTTGTTAAACTTTTTAAATTTAATCTGTCTTTTTTCACTACTATCCCTCCAAAATGTTAAAGTTTAAATCACTTTTTATTATGAAATAATAATAGCATTTTTAAAACGTTATTTCAATATTTTTTTTATAAAAAGAAATAACGTTTCTTGTATTTGATTTTTAAACTCTTATTTTATCTATGATTAAGTTGTTATTCTTCATTGAAATAACTACTCTATAGATATTCTCATCTCTTTCAGGATAATCTTCTCTATAATGAGCTCCTCTACTTTCATTTCTTTCTAACATTGATTTTAAAAGTAATTTTGCAACTTCAATTTTTAAATATATATCAATATAATCAATTTTAGTCTCCTTATCATAATTGAAATACTGTTTCAAATTTTCTAATTTTAAAATCCCATCTTCTAAGTTTTTAGCATCTCTTTTTATCCCACCATGTGCCCCCATAATTTTTTTTAATTCTAAAATAATCTTATCTCTACTCTTTATTTCATTGACTTGAGTTTGAAAAGGTAAGATTTCATCTAACCATTTTTCAAATTCTTTTAAGTTTTTATCAGTATCAAACTTTTGAATATCTAATTTTTCAATATACTTTTTAGCTTTTAATACCGCTCTATTTCCAAAAACTAAAGCTCCTCCAACAGAATTTCCACCCAAACGATTTGCACCCTCTACACTTGATGATAACTCACCAATTGCATATAATCCATTTACACAAGTCTCACCACTATCACTAACTAAAATTCCACCATTACAACCATGAGCAAATGGAGCAAGTACAATCTTATCTCTACACATATCTATTCCCATAGTTTCTTTTAACCATTTTAAGTAAACTACATAAAACTCTCCTGAATCTTTATATAAATCTTTACTAAATTTTAATTCGACACCTTTATTACTATTGTTTATCGATTCAATCATAGTTAAATCTATCTCAGAACTTTTAAAATCACAACTAAATGGTGCATATTCGCTTCTTTCTTCCCACATTTTTTTTGTGTCACTATTTTCTACTCCTGGATATATCAATTTTCCAAATAAATCATACATTCCTGTAACATATTTAGCCGTATGTTCTCCATAAAGTGTATTATACTTAGGTGTTATAAATGCTGGAATAAATTGTATGAATTCCATATTCGTTACTTTTGCACCAGCATCTAAAGCAACTATATGTCCTATTCCATCAACATCTTCTGGATATAGATTATTTTCATAAAGTCCTGCTATTCCTCCTGTCGCAAGAATTATAGCTTTAGTATTAACTAATAATAACTCTTCATTATTCTTTTTAAATATAGCTCCACTAATACAATTATTTTCCTTTAAAATTTTAATTATTTTAAACTCTTCTTCTATTTTAAGATTAGGTATTGATGAAAAAATAATTTGTGCTTGTTTTCTTGCTTCTTCCCAATCTTTTATTAAATATATATCTCTAGGGTGTTTTGCAAAACAAGCCGGTCTTTTATCAGCTCTTAGCCAAGGAGTAAAACCAATTTCATTTAAAAAACCAATACTCTCTTGAATGTTTTCGATATATTCTTTTACCATATGTGGATTATCCATTCCAAGACCTACTCTACTTATATCCTCTGTAAAAAGTAATTTATCTTTTTCATAAAACTCACCTGATGTAGCTTGAATTCCTAAAGTTCCTTTCAAAGGAAAATAACTTGCTCCACCACACATTTTAGAACTAGTTATAAGTAAAACTTCTAATCCTTGATCGGTTGCTTTTTTTGCAGCAACCAATCCTCCTATTCCACTTCCTACCACAACTATATCTGCATTTAATATTTTCTTTCTATTCATTTTAAACCCCCGTTTATTCTCTTCGATATTTCTTATTAAACTACAATTTCAAGTAATTTTCAATCTATAAATAAAAATTAATTTTTAAATATATCTTGACTTTTTGTTCTAAAAAAACTATTATCTAATTGTGGCATATGCTAAAAACTTTAAGTGAGGTGTTTTATGAAAATCGCAGTTGTTTCAGAAAATAATAGAATTAGTCAACATTTTGGAAGAGCAGAAGGTTTCTTTGTTTATGATGGAACTAATAAAGAATACTATCTAAGTAAGGGACACGGTGAAATTCCTAAACAATTAAAAGAATTAGGAGTAGATTTTGTTGCTTGTGGTGGAATTGGTGAAGGAGCTATAAACAATTTAAAATCTTTAAATATAAAAGTTTTTTCTGGATTAGAAGGATTTTGTGATGATATTGCTGATGGATTTTTTAGACAGATTTTAGTTAATGGAGATGCTATTTGTACTAGCCATTCTCATCATCATGGAGATCACCATTCTAGTGGCCACTCTTGTAACTGTAAGTGTGGGAAATAAACTATGGCAAGACCTACGAAAGTTAGAAGTGTAGAGTTTATACCAACTGAAACCAAGTTTATACCAGAAGGAAGCAGTAATTGTAACATTCATTTTAACGAAATAAAAATTGAAGAGTTAGAAGCTTTAAGATTAAAAGATTTAGAAAATTTATCTCAAGAAGAGTGTGCTGAAAAAATGGAAGTTTCTAGGCAAACTTTTCAAAATATATTAAATTCAGCTAGAATTAAAGTTACTGAAGCTTTGATTATGGGTTATGGAATTGAATTGAGAGGTGGAGATTTCAAGACACCACATTGTCAATTTATTTGTAACTCTTGTGGGCAAACATTTATTCCAACTCTAAAAAAAGATTTAGAAGCTTGTCCTAGTTGTAATTCAGAGAATATTTTCTGTACAAAGAAAAAAATAAAATGTAAGAAAGTATGTAAGTTAAATATAAAAGATTAAACTAATCAATTGGGAGAAATATTATGCAAATAAAAATTTTAAACTCTGCAAAAGACATTATTAATGAAGACTTAGAAGGAAAAAATGTAGTTGTAATTGATGTTCTTAGAGCTACATCTGTTATGGTAACTGCCATTAAAAATGGTGCAAAATCTATTTTCCCATTTGAAAATATTGATGACACAAAACAAGCATGTTCTTTAAATAACAATGGACTTCTTGCAGGCGAGAGAAAAGGACTTAAAATAGATGGATTCGATTTTGGAAATTCACCGTTAGATTTTGTAAAAGAGAAAATATCTGGAAAAAATATTTTTATGACTACAAGTAACGGGACAAGAGCTATTCAAAATGCACAAGGTTATGATAACCTTTATATCGCTTCGTATCTGAATCTTTCTGCAGTTGCAAATATTTTATTAAAAGATAGAAAAGATACTGTTATCCTTTGTGCCGGAACAGATGATGAATTCTCTTTAGATGATGCTCTTTGTGCTGGAATGATTGTAAATAAAATTTCTAAGCAAATCAAAATAAAAGCAGATGATGCAACATTGTCCTTACAAATATTGGCTGATTTATCTGATAATATAAAAGATACTCTAAAAAATAGTAAACATTATAGTTATCTGAAAAGTATTGGATATGAAAATGATTTGGAATATTGTATTCAAAAAGATATTTGCGAAGTTATTCCATTTTATAAAGATGGTATCATTAAAAATATAAAATAAATTTAAAGACACCTTTCTAAATTAAAATTTAAAAAGGTGTCTTTTTTATATTTAAGGTATATTTTTTCCCATTCCTGTTATGAAAATTTCAAACCATTCCTCTCTAGTCAATTGAACATCTAAAGATTTTACAGCTGATTTCAATCTATCAATTTTTCCACTTCCACAAATTGGAATCATATTTGTTGGATGAGCTAATAGCCAAGCATATGCTATCGTATCAATAGGACAAGTATACTTTTGAGCTAATCTACTCAATACTTCTCTCAGCTCTAACGCTTCTTTTGTATCTGCAGTAAAAATACCTCCACCCGCCAAAGGTGACCATATCATCATTGACACTCTTTTTTCTTGCATTAAGTTTATCGTTCCATCATAAAAATGTCCAGTTTTTAATGGTGATAGTTCTATTTGATTAGTTACTAATTTAAAATCTAACCTACTTTGTAAAAGATTAAAATCTGATGGTAAGAAATTAGAAACTCCCCACTCTAAAACTTTTCCTGACTCTCTTAAATATGTTAATGCCTTAGCTGTTTCATCCGCATCCATGAACATATCAGGTCTATGGATTAAAACTAAATCCAAGTACTCGGTATTCAGATTTTTAAGAGATTTTTCAACACTTTTTACTATATGATCATAGCTCGTATCATAGCAACGATATACATTTTCCGGCATATTTGGTGATACTAGTTTTATTCCAACTTTACTAACTAATTGCATTTTTGATCTTAATTCAGGCTTTAACGCTAAAGCTTCTCCAAAAATCTTTTCACAAGTATAGCCTCCGTATATATCCGCGTGATCAAATGTTGTTACACCCATCTCAAGAGCTGACTCTATATAGTTTAGTAATTCACTCGATGTCATTCCCCAATCATTTAAACGCCAAAATCCTAAAGCTATCTTCGACATTTTTAGTTTATCAGTTAAATCTGTAAATTTCATTTTATCTCCCCTTAACTCGTTTTGTTATAACTAAGTATATTCTCTAACTAGTCTTTTTGTCAATTTTTTATAATTCTAAAGACATAGTATAAAATTCTTCTACTCCTGTTATCGTTGTTTTAAAATATTTACTCTCATACCTAAAACCTGCTTTTAGATAACATTTAATCGCCCTCTTATTAAATGTTCTAACTTCTAACTTTAGTAATTTTATATTTTCATTTAAAAGAGCTGCTATATTCTTTATTAATTCCATTAAAATATCCCCTTCTCCCTTACCACATACTTCAGGCTTTAAACCTAATCCAATTAAATAATATTCATCTTTTTTTTGAAAACGTATATAAGCATATAAAACTTTTTCTTTATCAAATACTGTATAAAATTCTTTTTCTCTTTTTTCTTTTATTACAATTCCCCACTTTAATTCACACAACTCCTTCCAAGTTGGATAATTATAAACAGAATATCTTCCCTCATATTTCCAAGAAACCACTTCTCTAGCTTCTGATTCAGACATTTTTTTTATAATCATGACTACCCCCTTTTCATATAAAATTTATTTAAAATTATGTTTTATAGAATAACATATTTATTTTATAAAATATAATTTTTTATTTGATTTTTACAGAAAATTCATACTTCTAATAAACTTTATTGATAATATTTAATAATTAGGATACAATAAAAACAGATTATTTTAAAAGGAGTCAAAAAAATTATTAACAAAAGAAGTTTTTATATTTTAAATATTTTTCTAGTTTTATCTTTAAAAATATTCGCATTAAATTTTGATCAATTCTGGCTTAGAGGACCTCGTGAACTACTCCCACTTGTAGAACTGGGAGCTTCTTGGAAAGTACCTAACTAGTGTTAAGTATATTGACCAAGCTCAATGGGTAGTTCCTACCCTGATATATATTTTAATAGGCTAGTAGACTTCTACCAACCTCACGAATATTTATACTTGCATTAAGGTCTCTATCCATAGTATGACCACATTCACAGCTATATACTCTCTCACCTAAAGAAAGCGAGTCTTTTATATTACCACAAGAAGAACAAGTTTTAGAAGATGGAAACCACTTGTCTATTTTTATTACTTGCTTTCCTAAAAACATAGCCTTGTATTGAAGCATAACTGTGAACATGCCCCACCCATTATCAGCGACAGATTTACCAAAGTTCAATGCCTGACTCATGCCTTTCATATTTAGATCTTCAAGTATTATCGCATTATACTTTGTAACTAATTCTCTTGATAATTTGTGAAGAAAGTCTTTTCTACTGTTTTTAATAGATTGATAAATTTTAGCAACTTTTAATTTAGCTTTATACCAACTACTTGAGAATTCAACTTTTCTTGATAGCTCTCTTCCAGCTTTAGCTAATTTAGTTTCTAATTTTCTGAAAAATCTAGGATAATCAGCTCTTTGGTTATCAGAGCTAACGAATAATTCAGACATAGAAAAGTCGAGCCCAACGATATTATTATCGCTCGACACTTCTTTTATATCTCTTTGAAATTCAGTAAGAATAGAAATGTAAAAAGCCCCATTAGGTTCTTGGCTAATGGTAGCTGATTTAATTTTATAATTTTGAGGTATATTTCTATGAAGTTTAATTCTAACTAATCCTAATTTAGGAAGCTTTATACAGTTATTTTCAATCCTAATAGAGTTATTAACACTATTTGTAGAGTATGATTTTCTAGCTGTTTTCTTAGATTTGAACTTAGGAAAAGCTGTTCTTTTCTGAAAAAAATTAGGTAACTACTCAGCTGGTAGATTACAAAAAATAAAAAATAGCTAAATAATAGGAGATTTC
>NZ_JRJZ01000086.1:0-7869 GCF_000800875.1 Cetobacterium sp. ZWU0022 | reverse complement strand
GCACGGTGTGGAGCAGGGGAAAAGGTGGAGATAACTTCAAAGCCTTACCTATTGCTATAATTGTTTGTGGACGAGAATGTAGATGTAATATATATTACAACACCTCATAATACTCATATTGATTTTATGTTAAAAGCGATTGAGAATGGAAAGCATATTCTTTGTGAAAAAGCTATTACGTTAAATAGCGAAGAATTAGATAGAGCTATTACTTTGGCTAAAGAAAAAAATGTTGTATTAGCTGAGGCTATGACAATTTTCCATATGCCAATTTATAGAGAGTTAAAAGATAGGATTGATTCTGGAAAATTAGGTGAGCTTAGAATGATTCAATTAAACTTCGGAAGTTATAAAGAATATGATATGGAAAATCGTTTCTTTAATCCCAATCTTGCAGGAGGAGCTCTTTTAGATATTGGTGTATACGCAATATCATTTGCTAGATTATTTATGTCTGCGAAAATAACACAGGTATCGAGTCAAGTAAAATTTGCTCCATCAGGAGTGGATGAGCAGGCTGGAATACTTTTGATGAATGAGAAACAAGAGATGGCAACAATAGCTTTGACACTACATTCAAAACAACCTAAACGTGCTGTAATATCTTGTGATAAAGGATATGTTGAAATAATGGAGTATCCAAGAGCTCAGAAAGCTACAATTGTTTATACAGAAACAGGAGCCACAGAGATCATTGAAATAGGAGATACTAAAGAGGCTCTTTATTATGAAATGCTTGATATGGAAAAAGCTATAGCGGGAGAATCTACAATTACTCGTTTAGAAATAACAAAAGAGGTTATGGATATAATGACAAATCTTCGTAAAGAATGGGGATTAGTTTATCCTGAAGAAAGAAAATAAAAATTAATTAAATTAAAAAAGTAGATGTCTTAAAATTATTTTTAAGATATCTACTTTATTTAAAAGTTTATTTTAGTTCAAAAAATTATTTTGAATAGAAATTAAATTAGCTTGAATCGTTTCTAATTTAATTAAAAAATTACTTTTTTGATTAATATGAAAAACAGCTTGTTTTTCCCATTTTCTAGATTCATATAGATTATTATTTAATAAAATATAACACTCTTGGCAAAATTCAATATAATCTTTATAGAAATCCTTAATATTTTTGAAATTCTTTTTTTTCTTTAGATAAAAAAGTAAAAGTTGCTCTTCAGCGCTAAGTTTTGTAATATTATTAACAAATTCTTTTTTGCCTTTCATAGTAATAAGAACATCATTTAAAAATTGAAGCACATCACTATAAGTTTTAAATTCTCTGATAAAACTGTCAAACTTTTTAAATTTTTCATAATCCCATTTTAGATCTCTACTCATATTCACTCCTTGTTCACTCCTAACAATTTTTGTGTAATTTTTAGGTAAGTCTCCTGACTTAGAATCATTTTACTCCTATCCTTCCCAGAACATAGTATTCCAGTGGTTAACATAGTTTCATCCTCATTACAGTAGCGGAGGCTGTGTAGGAATCTCACCTACTTCCTTGTTATGCCTAAGCACCTAAAAATTTTAAAATTTAATTTTTTCAATACTTTTATAACTCATTTTATATGGTTTTGTCAAATTATTTTTTTAATTAATCTATACAGATACTGATAGATAATATATACTATAATAAAAAATATACAAGAGAGAGGAGATAAAAACAAATGAATATGAAAACTATTTATTATTTTTCAGGAACTGGAAATACATTATATTTAGCAAAATTTTTAAAAGATAATTGTTCATACAATTTAGTAAATATAGCTGAAGTTTTAGATAAAAATATAAAAATAGAAGGCGAAGTTGGTTTTTTATTTCCGATATATGCTATGGGGATTCCAAAATTAGTTGAAAAGTTTATAAAAAATATAGAGATAGGTGATGCTAAATATATATTTGCAATAGCCACATGTGGAGGAAGCGGATATGGTATTCCATTTCAACAAATAAATAATATTTTAAAAAATAAGAGTACTAAGTTAAATTATTCAGAATATTGTCATATGCCAGATAATTATTTAAAGTTATTTAAACCTTTATCAGAAAGTGATGCCAAAATTGATCTAGAAAAATCTAGTTCCAAAATGAAACTGATTTCAAAAAATATATCTAATCAACAAAATAGTTATAATAAAAGTCACATTATTTTATATCCAATTTTTTTACTTATATATAAATTTTGGAGATTAGGATTGAAGAGAACTCATAAAAGTTTTGAAGTGAGTAAAGAAAAATGTATCACTTGCAAAATCTGTGAAAAAGTTTGTCCTGTAGATAATATTAAATTAGAAAATAAAATTCCAAGTTGGCAAAATAGCTGTGAAGAGTGCCTAGCTTGTGTAAATCTTTGTCCGACAATAGCAATATCGTGTGGTAAGAAAAGTAAACATAACATGAGATATAAAAATCCATATATATTAGTAACCGAATTAATAAAACAAAAAAGTGGTAGTTAAACCACTTTTTATTTTTCAACCTTTATTTTCAGCACTGCCGTTTTGATAAGCTATTGCGGTATCAAAAATTAATTCCTATCTCTAAAGCATTTTTTATATTTTATAACATTTACCCCTGTAGGCCCCGAGTCGTTTTTTTTGTCCTTTTGCACCAATTAGCCTTTTTAGTCAATAAAATCAAGAGATACCAAACTTTGATATCCCTTTTTTATTTAATTTAGACTTTCTTACAGTTTTTTTAAAATATTTATATCAGTTTTTTGTTCTTCAATATCAAATTTTTGATTTTTTTCATTGAAAAACACTTTTTTAGGCATTAATACTTTTTATTTATTTAAATCATTGATTTTGTTAACTCAATCAAAGAAAAAGTGACTTTTTTCGAAAAAAATGAACCAAGGCCTTATACTGTGACTGATATAATAGATTGTAAGATTTCGTGAGAGAACAATGTAAATTTTTGTGAGAGGAGAATGCTTGATTTTTTCTAAAAAATATTGTAATAAAAGTAGTCATTAAATTACAAGGAGATGACTGCTTTGAAAGGACTGTATATGTTTGAAGAAATTAAAAAATTAAAAGAATCTCAAGTTGCTAAACAATTAAATATTGATACTAGAACTGTTAAAAGATATTGGAATATGAGCGAACAAGATTTCTTAAATCTTGTAAAAAAACTTAATGAAAATAAATCAAAATCAATATTAGATCAATACAAAGATGAAATATTAGGATTTTTAATAACTTACAAAGATTTTACCGCTGCTCAAATTTATGACCGTTTAAAAGAACAGCATATTAATTTTGATTTATGCAAAAGCAGTGTTAGAAATTATGTCGCTAAATTGAGAGAAAAAAATAATCTTAATAAAAAATTGAAAGAACGTGAATATGTAGCTGTAGAAGAACTTCCTATGGGGAAGCAAGCGCAAGTGGATTTTGGAGAAATTATTCTTTATGATGTTGAAAATAATCCTGTAAAAGTATGGACTTTTGCTATGATGTTATCACATTCAAGATATAAATATGGATGTTGGCAAGATAAGCCATTTAATGTTCAAGATTTTGTAGAGGCTCATAACAAAGCTTTTCAATATTTTGGAGGTATTCCAGAAGAGATTGTATATGATAGAACTAAAGTTGCTTTAGTAAATGAAAATGAAGATGGAACCTTTAAGCTCTGTAAAGCTTTTGAAGAGTATGTTGAAAAAGTTAAGTTTAATCCTGTGTTCTGTAAGCCTTACGATCCTGAAAGTAAAGGGAAAATAGAAGCTGTTGTTAAATATTTTAAGTTTAATTTTGCAAACCATAGAACGTTTAAAGGTATCGATAATCTTAATGCAGCTTTTCATAGATGGTTAGAGGGTACAGGAAATACGAAAGTCCATCAGACAACAAAAAAAGTGCCCTCAGAAGTATTTTCCCTGGAAAGACAATACCTTTCTGATAAGCACTTATCTAAAGACATCCCAATTATACAACACAGAGTGAAAAAAGACAATACGATTTCTTATGAAGGTAATCGTTACTCTTTACCGAAGGGAACATACAGCGCTCATAAAGATATAGTTTTAAATATTGTTGGTGATTTACTTGAAATTAAAACGTTAGATTTAAATTTAATAATTTCATATAAAATGGCTACTGGAAAAGGAAAACTGATTCAAAAAGAACCTTATCATAGACAGATTGATAAAGAAGTTTCAGAACTAAAAACTGAAGTGTTTGAACAGTTTAAATATAATGAGCGTATATTAGAATACATTGAAAAATTAGTAATATCTGATCCTAAAAATGTTAGAAGAAATTTAGTTAAGCTACAGAAACTAGGAAATGAATTTTCCTTAAATGCTTTAGTTGGAGGAGTGGAATATTCTCTTTTAAAAGGTGATTTGTCATTAGGAACATTATCTTTAAAAGTTAAACAAAACTCTTTTTCTGTTAAAAAAGAGGAAATTTTACAAAGTGATTTAATTCCAAAAATTTGTGATGTGAATACACGTAGTATTTCAGAATATCAAAATATACAGGAGGAAGGGTTATGAAGGATTTAGATATTTTAAGAGATATGGCAAACCAACTAAAACTTTCTACTTTAAAAACTAGTATCATGAAATTCATCGAAGAAGCAGAACAAGGAAATGAAACATATAAAGAGTTTCTTTTTAAGATATTAAAAGCTGAAGTTGAGCGTAAAGAAAAGGATGCTTTAAGAAATCGAATTAAAAGAGCAAGATTTCCTTATACAAAAGAGGTTGAATCTTTTGATACAACTTTTCAAAAATCGATTGATAAAACTAAGATTAATATTTTGAAAGAGATGAAGTGGATTGATAACATGTATAACTTAATCTTCTTGGGTCCACCAGGAGTCGGGAAATCTCATTTGATGATAGGATTGGGCTATCGCGCTACAGAGTTAGGATATCATGTATTATTTTTTACTATGAGCGAATTAATATATTTTTTAAAAAATAAGAACAATTGTAGGAAATCCAAAGAAGTAATAAATCGCTTGAATAAATGTGATGTGCTAATGATAGATGAAGTTGGATATATTCCACTAACTAAAGAAGATGCTAATTTATTCTTTGAAATAGTGAGTGGATTACATGAAAAGACATCAATTTGTATAACCTCAAATAAAGATTTTAGCCAATGGACAGAGCTTCTTCAAGATGAAGCTCTAGCCACGGCAATATTAGATCGGCTAGTTTATAGATGTCAGGTTTTTAATCTGAAAGGTAACAGTTATCGACTTGAAAATAGAGAGACTATCTTCAAGTAAAAACTTACAAATACCTCTCACGAAAATTTGTAAACCCTTATCACATTTTTTTACAAATATGATTGACGTTCACAATACTTTCATAGTTTTAATTTTATTCCCATTTTATTATCGTTTATTTGTAAAAACTGTGGAAATATAGATTATGAGAAAATTTCTTTTAAACGATTTATCCCATCTATAATTTCTAGAATATCTGTAGTTGCAAAACTCAGTCTGAAATATTGATTTTTCTGATTATCTAAAAAGAAAACATTTCCAGAAAGAAGTAGAATATTATTCTCTTTACACTTTAAGTAAAATTGACTCGAATCTATTGTATCATTTAGTTTTATCCAAACATAAAAACCACCATCAATATTATAAATAACATCTAAAAAAGGTATCTCTTTTAGTTTCTCAGTTAAAACAAGATATCTTTCTTTATAAATTTTGATTAGATTTTCTATATGTAATTTGAGAAAATTACCTTTCAAAAAATTAGCTAAAACTTTTTGATCAAGAGCTGATGTCGATATATCTGTGGTAAACTTAACAGTCACTATTTTAGAAATAAGCTCAGTTGGTGCTATCATATATGCTAATCTTAAACCAGGCATAATTATTTTAGAAAATGATTTAATGTAAATAACAGTCTTATTATCAGAATCTAAAGATTTTATAGAGGTTCTAGGAGTATTGTAAAATGAAAGTTCTGATGCAAAATCATCTTCCACAATCAAAGTGTTATATTTTTTAGCTAATAAAATTAACTTTTGTTTCTTTTCTTCACTCCAAGAAACACCTGTGGGACAGCTAAAATCCATTGTCGTATATATAAAGGATATTTTTTCTTTAGATAAGATTTCTTCCAATTGAGTAAGATTAAAACCATCCTCTTCCATTTCTACAGGATAAATTTTACAATTTGTTTTAAAAGTATTTAAAGCACCATGATAAGTTGGATTTCCTACAACTATTTTATTTTTTCTTTTAGACGAAAGCGTTTTTAATATCAAATCCAATCCTTGCTGTGAACCGCTAGTTATTTGTATATCATCTTTAGATATAAGAATCCCTTTATCTTCAACAGTTTTCTTAATGACTTCTCGAAGCTCATCTAAACCTTGAGTAGGATGGTATAACATAATTTTAGGTCCATATTCTTCTAAAACATCACTATATAATTTTTTAAAAATTTCGAATGGATAAGCATCTTCTGAAGGAGTTCCACTTGCAAAATTAATACGATTATTTTCTTTTAATTGACCAACTTTAAAAGTTTCAATAAGATTATTAGATGGTGTGTTATAAAATAAAGATTCTTTAGATTTTACAAATATTCCAATGCCACGTTTTTTTATAATATATCCCTCTTTTTCTAAAAGAGTAAAAGCTTTCATAATTGTAATATTATTTAGTTTATACTTTAAAGCAAGTTGTCTAATTGATGGCAATTTAGAGTTTTCTGGATATTCATTTTTTTCAATTTTATTTTTTAAATCTTCATAAATTTTTAAGTAAATAGGTATTTTCTTTTCTGCTGAGTTATTTTTCATAAAACCTCCGTCTGTAGTACTACAGTTTTTGATATATAACATTGACATAACTGTTATAGTTTTGTAGAATTAAAAATATATTTCACCGACAACACTGTTATACTATTTTTTTTAATATTTGTAAATAAGAAATGAGGAGAAAAGGATGAATATTTTAAATTATGTAGGAAGAACACCAATTGTAAAAATTAAAAATTTATATGGAGAACAATATCCTGATATTTATTTAAAATTAGAGGAATTTAATCCAGGGGGGAGCATTAAAACAAGAGTTGGTTTTGAAATGATTAGAGACGCTGAAGACAGAGGGATGTTAAAAAAAGGTGATACACTTATAGAAGCAACTGGGGGAAATACAGGTCTCGGATTGGCAATAGCGGCTTCTTTGAAAGGCTATAAATTAAAGTTAGTTATTCCAGATAATTTCAGTAAAGAAAAAATAAATATTTTAAAAGAATATGGTGCTGAAATTATTTATTCAAATCATGAATTAGGTAATAACTCCCATCTAATAAAGTTAAAAGAAATTTTAAGTGAAAATAAAACATATATAAATTTAAATCAATTTGAAAATATTTCTAATCCAAATGCACACTATCTTTTCACAGGAAAAGAAATCATTAATTCATTAAAAAAGATTGATTATTTTGTATCTGTAATGGGTAGTGGGGGAACAATTGCGGGAATATCTAAATGTTTAAAAGAACATAACTTAGAAACAAAAATAATTGGAGTACAACCAGAAGGATGTGATATATTTAATGGTATTTTTATTCCACATAAAATTCAAGCAACAGCAGTTGGAGTAATCCCAAAATTTATAAATAGAACTGATATAGATGAGATGATATCTGTAGATTATAATGAAGTACAAATTATTAGGGAGCGTTTAGCAAAAGAACAAGGGATTTTTGTAGGAATATCATCTGGTGCAAATTTATTAGCGGCATTAAAACTTTCTAAAAGTTTAGGTAAAGAGAGAGTTATAGTAACCATTTCACCAGATAGTGGTAGAAGTTATTTATAAAAAACGGAGGGGAAAAATAATAGATTTTTGTAGGAATATCATCTGGTGCAA
>NZ_JRJZ01000013.1:0-4027 GCF_000800875.1 Cetobacterium sp. ZWU0022 | reverse complement strand
GCGTTTAGCAAAAGAACAAGGGATTTTTGTAGGAATATCATCTGGTGCAAATTTATTAGCAGCATTAAAACTTTCTAAAAGTTTAGATAAAGAGAAAGTTATAGTAACCATTTCACCAGATAGTGGTAGAAGCTATTTATAAAAAACGGAGGGGAAATATGCTAAAAGTTAAATTACTTAATAAAATTTTAAAAATAGCTAATAAATATGAATACTTTAAGATTTTTCCAATTGATAATATCTTAGAAAATGCCTATGAAGATTTAATTTCTTTTTCTGAAAAGGATCCAAGTAGTAAAAATAATCCCGAGTATATTTTAGAATCTTATAACTCTTATCTGAGTGTTTTATATTATAGAATAGCTAATTCAATAGTAGATAATAATTTAATTTTAGCAAGAAAAATTACAGAAGATTCTAAAGTTATCACAGGAATAGAAATACATCCTTGCGCTAAGATAGGAAAAAGATTTGTGATAGATCACGGAGTAGGAACTGTGATAGGTGAAACTAGTATTATCGGTGATGATTGTTACATACTACAATCAGTTATATTAGGTGCTGATAAAATAGCTAATAACAAATTAGGAAATAGACATCCTATAATTGGAAATAATGTTGAAATTGGTGGATTTTCAACTTTAATAGGCTCTATTAAAATAGGCGATAACACAAAAATAGCCCCACATTCAATAATAAGAAATGAAATTCCTAAGAATTCAAAAGTTCTTTCTCTAGGAATGGTCCAACTCATAAAAAATGAAACTTTAAAAAATATAAATTTTAACGGCTACATTAAAAACGATAATCATATAGTTCTTTACTTTGATGAACTAAATCAAAGATTCATGAACATTTATATAAATGACAACTTAATTAAAGATGATTTAGTTATTACTGAAAATGAAATAATTGTAAAAACTTATAAAAATCAGATAAATAAATATAAAATTAATTTTACAAATAATGAAGAATTTATATTAACAATTTAAAAGGAGCGATTATGAAAACAGAAAAAATATATTATAAAAATCAGTTTCAAACATTTTGTGAAGCAGTTTTAATTGAGAAAACAGAGAATGGACTTATATTTGATAAATCTGTTGCTTATCCAGAGGGTGGAGGGCAGATAGGAGATGTTGGAGTTTTAATCAGATGTAAAGATGGCTTTCAGATTCCATTTTATAATACAACAAAAATTAAGGGAAGAAACCTTTTCTTAAGTGACTTTCCCAGTATAAAAGTAGAAAATCAAATTGTACATCATATAGAAAGTAATTATGAATTCCAAAAAGAAGAAAAATTTCTTATAAAGTTAGATAGTGTAAAAAGAGCTCAAACAACTCTTCATCATTCTGGTTTACACCTTGCTTTAATGGTATTAGAAGATATGTTTCCAGGTATTGATAAAAAAATAGCTGGTGCTAAAATAACTGATAAATATGGAAGACTTGATTTTTCAATAGAATTCAAATTTAGTCCAGAACAAATAGCTAATATAGAATCTCGTTGTAATGAATATATAGATAAAAATATTCCAATAAATATATTCTCTCATCCAGAGGAAAATGAGGCTCTATATTGGAAATGTGACAGTTATATCGTTCCTTGTGGTGGAACTCATTGTGAAAATACAAAAGATTTAGTTGGAATAAAAATTAAAAGAAAAAGCATTGGAAAAACATCTGAAAGGCTAATTGTTGAATTACCTTTTAATGAAGAGTTTTTTAATTTATACGGTGATTCAAATGATTAAAGGAGCTTCAATTAATAGCACTTCTAAAGTTACCTTAGAAAGTAAGTTTATATTATTAACAATTTTGGCAATTTGTTTTTTAGCAACTGGTGGAATCTTTGTAAAACTAAGTTCACTTCCACCTATAGCTACAGCATTCTATAGAATTTTATTTTCGATACCAATACTTTATCCGTTTGTAAAAACTGATTTAATAAAAACATCAAAAAAAGATAGGAGTTTAATATCTTTAGCTGGAATTTTTTTAGCTTTAGATTTAATTTTCTGGAATATATCTTTCCATTTAACAACTGTTGCAAATGCTAATTTATTAGCTAATTTAGTTCCTTTTACAGTTATTCCAGTTTCTTATTTTTTATACAAGAAACGACTATCAAAAGTTTTTGTTATTGGGTTATTTATAACTTTGATTGGACTAGTTGTTCTTATGTCTGGAAAACTAAATCCAAATATAAATAATTTTAAAGGAGATATGTTAGCATTTATTACCTCAATATTTTATGGATTATTTTTATTAGTTGTTTCTAATATTAGAAAGAGAATAAATGCTATGACAATTATATTTATAAGTGGATTTGGAGGAGGACTTACACTATTTATAGCTATGTATGTGATAGAGGGATTACACTATCCAAAAAATATAAATGAAATACTTCCTCTTATAGGATTAGCTTTAGTATCTCAAATTTTAGGACAGGGTCTTTTGAGCTATTGTATAGGAAAAATTGATATAACTTTATCATCTGTTTTAGTTTTAAGTCAGCCTATTATTGCAGCTTTGTACTCTTATTTTATTTTTAGAGAAAACCTTACTTTTCAAGAAATTTTTGGTATTTTAATTGTCTTAATAGGAATATATCTAGCTAAAATAGGAAATAATAATTAAAATAAAAAGAGATTTAGAGGACTTCTAAATCTCTTTTATTAGTCAATAAAATCAAGGCTTTTTGGTGTTTAAACCTCAAGCCTTGATCAGAATTTCTCTTAATCCATCTGCTGTATCTATTTTATTTTCTTCAAAAATATATTTTCCAAGAAAATTCACATGTTGAGTTCCTAATGGACTAACTCTTTGAAAGTCCTTTTCATCAAACCACTCTTCATTTTGAACAATTAATTTTACTTTTTCTAAATATCTAGAATTCCAAATAATTAGAGAAGATAGAAGTATATTCAGACAGCTTGCTTTTTCTAATTGATTGTCTATTGTAGCTTCATTAAGTCTTCCATGTTTACCAAAAAACATAAGTCTTCCAACAGAATTTATAGATTCTCCTTTATTAAGCATTTTTTGAACTTCTTTTCTTAGTTCTCCATCTGTAAAATAATTCAATATATATCTGGTTTTCAATATCCTTCCAATCTCTTTTAATCCTCTTGCCACTCCGTTATCCCTGTTGTATGAGTTTATTTTCTGAAGAATCAGAGAAGCTTTTACTTTTCCACATTTAATAGATTCAATTAATCTTAGAATCTCGTTATAGTTTTCAACTATTACTTTTTCATTAATCTTTTTGAATTTTTTTTCATCTAATTCAATGTTCTCGAAATAGTAAAGCTGTTGTTGCTCTAAATTTTTTATTCTTGGTTTGAAATTAAAGCCTAAAAGATATGTAAGAGCGAACATCTGCTCTGTATACCCTGCTGTATCTGTAGAATGATCATAAATTTCTAAATCTGATTCATGATAAAGAAGACCATCTAAGACGTGGTTACTATCTCTTCCTTCAAGTATTTGAACATAAAAAGGCGTATATTGATCGCTAACGTGTCTATAAATTCCACCGCCTTTATTCCCATAATGAGCATTATAGTCAGCATAAATAGTCTTTGAATTTATAGGAACTCTCATTCCATCTGAAGAAGATTTATCACCATTCCCCCAATTTTTAACTATTTCAAGTGAATGATGATAATTTACCAATCGTTTCTGGGCCTTAGATAAAGCATCACTATTGAAATAAAATTCATTGGTTCTTCTGAGTACAGATTCCTCTATAGAACTAGAGATAGCCATCTTTGAAAAGCCTATATTATGCCCGTTTGCCATTAAAGTAGCAATCAAAGGTTTTTGCTTTTGAGAAAAGCTATTATCTTTTCCTCACTTAAACTGCTCCTGTTAGAAAAAGCAGCTTTATAAAAAATCTTTTCTGTTTCTTCCCAATCTATCAATCTCTTTAACAACTAAAGTATCTCCAGATTTTAATATAATTAAGAGTTAATTTAATCATTCTCTGAATTTATATTAACTCTCATTCCATCTGAAGAAGA
>NZ_JRJZ01000115.1:0-2432 GCF_000800875.1 Cetobacterium sp. ZWU0022 | reverse complement strand
GTATAAATATTCTTTGAATTTATAGGAACTCTCATTCCATCTGAAGAAGATTTATCACCACTTCCCCAATTTTTAACTATTTCAAGTGAATGATGATAATTTATCAATCGTTTCTGGGCCTTAGATAAAGCATCACTATTGAAATAAAACTCATTGGTTCTTCTGAGTACAGATTCCTCTATAGAACTAGAGATAGCCATCTTTGAAAATCCTATATTATGCCCGTTTGCCATTAAAGTAGCAATCAAAGGTTTTTGTTTTTGAGAAAAGCTATTATCTTTTCCTCTTATATCCTCTAAGACTCCAGTCCAAGAGTTAACTTCATAAAGAATTTCAGTCATTGTTATCTTAGGAAAAAGACTATAGATTTTATCACTAAAATTACTTTTTTCATCTGGGATAATATCTGTAGAAAATACTAATTTCTTTGGAATAGTTAGTAAAGGTTTTAAACTCTCCAAAAATTTTAAAGATTCTTGATTATCTGCCAGTTTTTGAGATTCTATGAGATAATGATCAAAACTATTGTATTTCCTACTTTCTCTAACAAAAATATCACCAGACCTAATATAGTCTCTTATAGAATATAAAAGAGCTAACTCAATAGCTTTTTTACTATACTCTAGCTTCTTAATATTTTTTTGCCATTGAGAACTAAAAAACGAGATATCCAGTTCGATTTTTTTCTTGTGTTTAAGATTAGGAAAATCCTTAAGATATTTTATAAATTCAGGTTTTGTATAGCTATCAAACTCAATACATTCCAGAAGTTGATTCGTATAATTGAAACTTTGATGAGATTTAAGAAGAAAATCAATTTCATCCATATCATCATCTTGGGATTCTAATTCAACTTTAAGAGGTTGAAGTTTATCTTGATATTTATAGAGGTCCTCAATTTGCTTTATTTCTAATATGTTTTTTACAATTTCCTTTAGCTTTTTTGAGGTGAGTTTCAATTTTTCTTGAGCTTGAATATTGTATTCTCTTGATTTTTTACGACTTCTTTTCATAACTGTGTGAGCATAATTAGATGTTACTTCAATCACCATATCTACGAACTCTTTTCTCTTAAAATGGATAAACATAGCAAGATAAGCATCTTTTTTTTCATTATTTAGAAATCTTTCTATTCTATATTTATCTGATTTCTGAATTTCCAGTGCAAAATATCTCAGTTTACTGTCACTTAGAAAACTAAGATCTGGAGTTTTTCCAAAATTATCCAATTCTTTTATAGTTTTTAAAAGTTCTTTAACTCCACCAGAGTTTGGATTAACTGTAGTATTTTTTATTCTAGAATATATTGATGTCCCTGAATTTTCTATATTAAGAATACCTCTAATCTTTGAAATATCATTTATTTGAGAAAGAACTTGCTTATATATTTCAGATTCAACTTTTTCATTTGCAATCCATAAAAAGTGCTCAATCATCTCAATAGAAGGAGTTACAATTTTTCTATAGTTTAAAATTTCAAAAATATCTTTTACCATACTTAAACTGCTTCCGTTAGAAAAAGCAGCTTTATAAAAAATCTTTTCTGTTTCAGAATTATATTCAAATTTACGATAGCCTAAAGAGTTACATATATTTTGAAAATGTCTATCTTTCGTATTTCTTATACTCCAATATTTCTCAATATATTTTGTATTACACTCGAGTTGAATTGCTATAAAGTTTAATATGTTCTCTGGAATTTTATCAGTAACTCCAGTAATTCTTATACCTTTAGATTTAAGATAAAGAAACTGGAAGGCATAGCCAATTCTAAGATAGGGTTTTTCTAATTTTTTGATCTTATTAATCTCTTCTTTTGAGAGAAGAAAATTCACATTCATTTTTTTGTCTTCTACAAGAAAATTTAGAACTTCCTCTCTTTCTCTTTTTGTAAGAATCGTATTCCTATATTTCATCTGTATTTCCTTTTTTTAAAAGTGTTATGTAGTTGTAATAACACTGCTTACTTATTCCTAGTTCTTTTTGAATTTCTATAGCTTTCATCTCACGTTTTAAAAATTTTTCATAGTACTCTTTGAATTTATTTAACGATATTTTGGCTTTTCTTCCAAATTTACGTCCATCCTGAATAGCTCTTTTTCTTCCTTCAGAAGTTCTTCCAACTATCTTTTTTCGTTCCTGTTCAGCAACTTCAAGAATTACATCTAGTAGAGCATTAGCCATTATCTCAAGAAACCCACCATTTTCTCTGATTTTATCAATAATAAATTCTTTAAGGTATGGCATATCTAAACAAACTAGTTCAATTTCTTTTTTTATTAAAGAAATTATAAGTTCTTTAGTTTCTTTTCTGTTTCTTCCCAATCTATCAATTTCTTTAACAACTAAAGTATCTCCAGGTTTTAATATATTTAAGAGTTCATTTAGTCCTTCTCTATCTAAAGTTTTTCCAGTATATTTATCTGTAAATA
>NZ_JRJZ01000161.1:0-480 GCF_000800875.1 Cetobacterium sp. ZWU0022 | reverse complement strand
TTAAGAGTTCATTTAGTCCTTCTCTATCTAAAGTTTTTCCAGTATATTTATCTGTAAATATGAAACGCTGATTAATACCGTATTTAACAAGTGCATCTATTTGCCTTTGTAAATTTTGATGTTTTGTACTTACTCTGCAGAAACCGTATATCATTCTTATCTCCTCCTGTTAGCCTTTAATATTTTACAGGAATGAGGTATGTTAGTCTATATATATTTAAATAATAAGTATATAGGTCAATTAGATTAAAGGTTAGGAATTTATTGACTATATTTTAGAATAAAGTTTGATAGTCAATATTATCATAACTTGTTTGACTATTTCGTAAATAAAAAAGAGATACCAAACTTTGATATCCCTTGATTTTATTGACTAAAAAGGCTAATTGGTGCAAAAGGACAAAAAAAACGACGCGAGGCCTTTAGCAAGATATTACACATTTTCAAAATATGATTTAAAAATTATTCAAAATTAGATTA
>NZ_JRJZ01000082.1:0-42956 GCF_000800875.1 Cetobacterium sp. ZWU0022 | reverse complement strand
ATATTACACAATATATATTTAAATAATAAGTATATAGGTCAATTAGATTAAAGGTTAGGATTTTATTGACTAAAAAGGCTAATTGGTGCAAAAGGACAAAAAAAACGACGCGAGGCCTGTATAAGTTATTTTATAAAAATAAATCTTTAATTAAGAATAACATAAACTTTATATTAAAATAATTATAAAAAACTTTAATATTATTAAAGGTCGTATTTTATGTATAATACGAGATATATATTATTGAATTTATTGATATTTAATTAATAATTATATTTATAATTAATTTTAACGAGAAAAAAAATTCTATAATACGAGATTATTTAATAAAAAATTGAAAGATTTTAAGAATTATTCATTAAAATCTTTCAATCTATAGAAAAATTATTATTAAAAAAAATTATTTTTAAAGACTTGTAATTTGTATATTTAAAGAGTTATAAATGTTTCATTCAATTTAGTACAAGTCTAAAAAATATTGTAAAATTTTAATTTTCTTTATTTATATATATAGGTCTATTTATAAATTGATAATAAGTAATAGCCCCATAGCTAAGTAAACACCTGCAGAAATATATTTCATATATTTTTTAAAAGAACCATTTGTTGTTTTCGCAAAAATAGATATAAATGTAGCTAAACAAACAAACCAAATTATTTCAACTAAAAGATATATGCTTCCGAGCATTATAAATTCAAAACCATAGTTATTTGTATTTTTTACAAATTGTGGAATAAATGTTACAAAGAATAATAAAATTTTAGGATTAGCTAAATTTGTAATAATCCCTCTTAAGTAGCAATTATTTTTTACAGAATTTATTTTGTCGGTATTTTCTTTATCTTTTGCAATTAATGCCGTTACTCCTACGTATATTAAATAAAGACCTCCAACTATTTTTATTGCACTAAGCAAATTTGGAAAAAGATATATTAATGATGATAGACCAACAGCAGCAATAACATTGTAAATCATTCCTCCAGTCATGATTCCCAAAGCAGAAATAATCCCTTCTCTTCTTCCAAAAGAAGCAGAGTTGTTTAAAACATATATCGTTGCTATACCAGGTGTAGCTGCAACTGCTAGTGATGAAAATAGAAAACTTAGTGTCATAAAAATCCTTCCTTTTTTTAATTTTGTTTGTAATATTAATATTATAGAAAGATATTATCATATTTTTTTGTTTTAATCAACAAAATAATGAATATTTTCTTCAGAATTTTGAATTTTGTACTGAAACAGATTTTATGATATAATAAGGATAAATAAACTGAAAATGATAGGAGTAAAACTAATGGAAATATCTGAAAAAATAAAGATGCTAAGAAAAGATCGTGGATTATCAATAAAAGAACTTTCTGAAAAAACAGGACTTTCTGTTGGATTTATCAGTAATTTAGAAAGAGATATAAATAGTCCTTCAATTGCAAATCTTCAACTTATATGTCAAGTTTTAGATATAAGTCTTATAGATTTATTGAAAGAAGAAAAAGAAGTGATTTCAATTTTAAGAGCTAATAATAGAGAATTACTTTTCAAATCTAATAAAGAAGGAACAAAATATTATAACTTAATACCAGAAAATCCTGATTTTAATGGAAGTTATGTGGTTATCGATCCTGAGTGTACTTCAGAAAATATAAGATGGAGTCACTCTCATGATGAGATTGGATTAGTTATAAAAGGTGAGTTAGAAATAAATCTTTCAGATAGAAAAATTTATAAATTGAAAGAAGGGGATTCTATATATATAAAAAAAAATACTCCTCATAAATATAGAAATCCCGGAAATATTCCATCTATAACTCATTGGTTTTCAATTAAAAAATAAGAATTTTAAGATGTAATTTAATTTAAATTACATCTTTTTTTATATATATCAAATTTCAAAAATTTAATCTATTTATATATTTTGTATATCAAAATATTTTATGTTGCAAACAAAATGAAAAAGTGTTATTATATCTTAAAAATACGTAACTAAAAAGGGGGCAATATGAAAAAATATTTTAAATTTATTATTGGAGGTACTATTCTACTGTCATTAATTAGATGTGGGAATGACTCTAAAAAATCAGAATCTATAAATACTAAACTCAATGAAATACCAAAAGATACTTTAACATATGTTAATTTTAGAGATATTAGAGATTTAAATCCACATCTATATGCGGGTGAGATGTATGCTCAAGAGATGCTTTTTGAAACTTTAGTAAATATCGGAAAAAATGGGTATGAACCATCTTTAGCTGAAAGCTGGAATATTTCTCCAGATGGAAGAATATATACTTTTAATATAAGAAAGGGAGTTTCTTTTTCAGATGGAACGATTTGTGATGCTAATGCTATAAAACAAAATTTTGATGCTATTTTAGATAATAAAAGTAGACATACATGGTTAGAAATGATGAAACTTTTAGATGGAATTGAGATTTTAGATGATTATACTCTTCAAATAAAATTAAAAGAAGCATATTACCCTATGCTTACAGAGTTAGCTGTAACAAGACCATTTGCTATGATTTCGCCAAAAGCGATGAAAGATGGAACTACTAAAAATGGAGTTTCTGGATATATTGGAACGGGGCCTTATATATTAAAAAATGTAGTTACAGATGAATATGCTATTTTTGAAGCTAATGAAAATTATTGGGGAGATATTCCAAAAATAAAAAAAATTATAGTCAAAGTAATTCCAGATAATCAAACGCGTATTTTGGCTTTGGAAAAAGGTGAAATTGATTTGATTTTTGGAAAAAATATGCTCGATGCAGATGCAATCAATAAATATAAAGATAGCAAAAAATTCAATGTTCTATTATCTGAACCGACGTCCACTAGACAAATTGTGATTAATACAAATAGTGAAATATTAAAAGATATAGATGTGAGATATGCACTTCAACATGCTACTAATAGAGAAGCGATTTCAAAAGGAATTTTTTATGGATTAGAAACTCCAGCAGATACTCTTTATGCTAAAACAGTGCCATATGCAAATATCGATTTGAAACCTTTTGAATTTAATACTGAAAAGTCAGAATCTATTTTAAACAAAGCCGGTTGGATAAAATCAACTTCTGGTATTCGTGAGAAAAATGGAAAGAAACTAGAAATTGGATTACTTTATAATAGTGATAGTGTTACAGAAAAGATTATCTCTGAATATCTGCAATCTGAATATAAGAAAATTGGAATAGCTATAAATATAAATGGAGAAGAGGAACAATCGTATAGAGATAAGATTAAATCTGGTAATTTTGATATGGTATTTAATATTTCATGGGGACTTCCTTACGATCCCCAATCGTCACTATCGGCAATGCGTCAGCCTGTTTATGGTGATTACGTTGCTCAATTAGGATTGCATAATAAAAAAGATATAGATGAAGCTATAACAAAAATTTTAATTTCTACAGATGAAATAGAAAGACAAAATTTATATAAGTTTGTTTTTGAGAGCCTGCATCAAGATGCTGTTTATATTCCTATCACTTATGAATGTAATAAAGCTATCTTTATAAATACTTTAAAAAATGTAACCTTTACTCAAACTCAATACGAAGTTCCTTTCCAGCAGATGTATTTTGAGTAAATACGGAGGATTAAATGAAGAATTATATTATTAAAAGAATTTTATTAGTTATTCCTCTACTTCTATGTATCTCTTTTGTATGTTTTATTTTTATAAGCTTGATTCCTTCTGATCCTGCTGAAGTAGCGTTAAGAATTAGGCAAACACCAATTATTACTGAAGAAGCTATTCTTCAAGTTAGAAAAGAATTAGGTTTAAACGATCCATTTTTGATTAGGTATGTAAAATGGTTGATAAATTGCTTGAAACTAAATTTTGGTGTTAGTTATACAAATCCATCTAGAACAGTTTTAGGTGAGATATCTAGATCTCTTCCTCCAACTCTTAAATTGGCAGGAATGTCGCTATTCTTTGTTATAACTCTGAGTATTCCTATCGGATTTTTTAGTGCTGTATTCAAAGATTCTCTATTTGATAGATTTATTAGAGGGATGGTTTTCACAACAACAGCAATGCCTCCATATTGGATTGGATTAATTTTAATGTGGACTGTTAGTATCAAATTAGACCTGCTACCTACAAGTGGTAGTGGGTCATTCAAAAATATAATTCTTCCGTCGTTTACAGTTTCTTTAACATATATATCGACATATATTAGATTGATCAGAAATAATATGCTTGATAATATGAAAGAGGATTATGTTTTATATGCGAAAGTTAGAGGATTGAGAGAAAAAAATATTTTAAGTAAGCACATATTTAAGAATTCAATTCATAGTTGTATTACAGCTATTGGAATGAGTATTCCTCAACTTATAGCAGGAACAATAGTTGTTGAAAATGTTTTTGCTTGGCCTGGAGTTGGAAGGTTGTGTATAACCTCAATTTTTAATAGAGATTATCCTGTTATTCAAACTTACGTTCTTATGATTGGAGTTTTATTTGTAATTTTTAATCTAATTTTCGATATTTTACAATATGTGACGGATCCAAGATTAAGAAAGGATGTGAGTTAGATGCTAAAAAGACTTTTAAAGAACAGATTTACTTTAATTTGTTTAATTTTTATTGGAATTATTATATTTTGTGGAATTTTTGCACCTTATATAGCGCCACATAATCCTTATGAAAATAATATCATGAATAAATTTGCAAAGTATTCACTTGAATATCCTTTAGGAACAGATCATCTAGGAAGATGTGTTCTTTCAAGAATGATTTTTGGAATTCGGCCGACATTATTTTTATCATTTTTAACAATGCTTGGTACAATTGGGCTTGGAACTATTATGGGATTATTAGCAGGTTACTTCAAAGGAATAATTAACGAAATTATAATGAGAGTTGTTGATGTAATGTTGTCGTTTCCAAGCCAGATTATGATTTTAGCAGTTGTTGCACTACTAGGTGTAGATATAGTTAATGTTATCATTGCTAACATTTTTATTAAATGGGCTTGGTATGCCAGAATGATACGTACAAATGTAGTTAAATATACAGATAAAAATTTTGTTCAATTTTCTAAATGTATAGGGTCTGGTGGACAATTTATTTTAGTAAAACATATGTTGCCTTGTATTGCATCAGAGATGTCAATTTTAGCAACATTAGATATCGGGTGGGCAATTTTGAATATTTCAACGCTTTCCTTTTTGGGCCTTGGAGTTCAACCTCCACTTCCTGAGTGGGGAGCTATGTTAAGTGAAGCTAAAAATGTTATGACAGTAAATCCTACTCAAATGTTGGCTCCTGGAATTGCCATAGTTTTGGTAGTGGCAAGTTTTAATTTTATAGGTGATTCATTAAGAGATGCCTTAGATCCAAAGGAGGTTTAATTTGAAAATTTTAGATGTCAAAAATCTTTCTATTTATACAAATAATAAAAAAATAGTAAACAACCTATCATTCTCCTTAAAAAAAGGTGAATGTTTAGGAATACTAGGTGAAAGTGGTAGTGGAAAAAGTATGACCTGTAAAGCTATCATGGGGCTACTTGACTCTCATAGATTTAAAATTGATGGAGAAGCAATATATTTAAATGAAAATTTATTAGATAAAAATAAAGAAGACATGAGACAAATAAGAGGAAAAGATATTGCTATGATTTTACAAAATCCAATGACTTGTTTTGATCCTCTTTATAATATTGGATATCAAATAGAAGAAACATTGAAAGAACATATCGGCATAAATTCTAAGATTAGAAAATCTTATGCTATAGAAATTCTTAAAAAAATGAAAATTAGAGATCCAGAAGAAGTTTTATCGAAATTTCCACACCAATTAAGCGGAGGAATGCTTCAAAGAATTATGATTGGATTATCTCTGAGTATGAATCCAAGTATTATAATAGCTGATGAACCTACTACAGCGATTGATTCAATAACTCAATTTGAAATTATGAAAGAGTTTCTTTATATCAAAGAAAAACATGATGTAGCTTTAATTTTTATTTCTCATGATATTGGTGTTATCAACAAAATCGCTGATAAAGTTATTGTTATGAATAATGGGAATAGTGAATTGTCAGGAGATTTAAATAGTCTTTTTAATCAGAAAGATGAATCATTTACTAAAAATCTTATTGATAAAAAGATGGCTGTTATGAATCGTTACAAAGAAATTTTAAAGATAGGTGAAAATAATGCTACTCGAAGTAAAAAATATTAGAATTAGTTTTAAAAAAGAAACACAAAAAAAAATATTCGGGAAAGAGCGACAAGAAATTATAAAGGGGGTTTCTTTCTTTTTAGAAGAGGGAGATTGCTTAGGAATCATAGGAGAAAGTGGCAGTGGAAAAAGTACACTCGGTAAATCTTTAGTTGGGCTTTTACCTCCCAATGAAGGTGAGATTTTTCTAGAAGGAATAAATCTTTATGGGAAAAAAACAAGGCAAGAAAAAGAACAACTTAATCATTTAAAAAGTGTTGTATTTCAAGATTATATATCTTCAGTAAATTCAAGATTTAAAGTTAAAGATATTATAAACGAGTCTTTAAAAATTTTAGAAAAAAAAGAATCACAAAAATTTGATAAAAAAAATAAAACTCTTGAGCTTTTACAATCAGTTGGTTTAAATGAAACTTTTTTAGAAAGGTATCCACATGAACTTTCAGGAGGACAGCTCCAAAGAGTGTGTATAGCCAGAGCAATAGCAACAAAGCCTAAATTTATACTTTTAGATGAGGCTGTTAGTTCTTTAGATGCTTCTATTCAAACTCAAGTTATGAATCTACTTAAAGAGTTACAAAAAAAATTTAACTTCACATATATTTTTATAACTCATGATTTGCCATCTGTAACTTATATGTGTAATAAAGTTATATTTTTTAATGAAGGTAAAATTGTTGAGCAAGTTGATTCTATATATAGATTAAGTAATGTTGAAACTGAATATGCTCAAAATCTTTTAAATTCAATTTTGGAGATTGATATTTATGAGAATCAATAAAAATTTTATAACTAATGGCATGTATATATCTCTTATGATTCCGTTTATACTTTCAACTGTTACGCAACCTCTTTTAGGTGCAATAGATTTAGCTGTAATCGGACGTTTAAATAGTGAGATTTTAATTTCTGGTGTTGCAATAGGAACTTTAATTTTCAATACGATTTATTGGATGTTTGGATTTTTAAGAGTTAGTACAACTAGTTATAGTGCTCAAAATACTCATAAAACTAAAAATGAAAATGCATTAGTTTTCTTAAGACCTTTTATTATAGCTCTTTTTATAAGTTTAATGTGTGTTCTTTTTAAAAGTAATATTTTTAATCTAGCTATGAAATTTATTAATCCCACCTTAGAAGTGGAAAATATTTCTAAAATTTATTTTTCTATATTAATATTTGGTGCTCCATTTGTACTTTTTAACTATGTCATTTTAGGTTGGCTTATGGGCAAAGGAAACGTCTTCGGTTCTCTAACTATGCAAATATCAGGGAATATTTTGAATATAATCTTAGATGTTATATTCGTAATTTTTCTGAAAAAAGGAGTTGAAGGAGTTGCATATGCAACCCTTATATCACAAATAATCTCTTTTTTAATAGGTTTATACTTTATAATCCCTTACGGATACTTTAAATCTATCAACATCTCAGCTATCATAAATAAAAAAGAGATTGTCAATATTTTAGTTATAAATAGAAATTTAATGGTTAGGACCTTCTTTCTATTACTACATAATAACTTAATTATATCAGCTAGTTCTAATTTGGGAGTAGATATCTTGGCCACTAATAGTATTCTTTTACAAATCGTTTCTATTATCTCTTATTCTTTTGATGGAATCGCAAATACTTCAAGTGTTTTCTCTGGTAGAGCCCTTGGACTCAAAGATAACTATATGATGAAACTGGTTTGGAAAAGAAACTTGCAATGGGGAATCATCTTTGTAATTCTTACTTCATTTTTCTATATCAGTCTATCGGAAAAGATTTTTTTAATATTTTCTAACTTAGAAACTATTTTGAGTTTATCAAGACAATTTTGGTTTTGGATTGCTTTATATCCTCTTATTTCGTTCTTAGGTTTGACTTTCTATGGAGTTTTTACTGGAGCGAACAAAACTTTTCCAGTAGCTTTATCCACTGGGGGAGCTTTTTTCATGTTTTTTCTTTCATATAGTTTTATGATTCCAAAACTAGGTAATAATGGGATTTGGATATCTTTTTTAATTTTTTATTTCTTTAGAGGAGCTTTTTTGCTTCCTCAATTAAAAAAAACACTAATTTAACGGAGGAACTTTATGTTCAATTTAGGTAATTTATATTGTAATCAAAATGAAAAAATAAAAGGATTTTGGGAAATTGAAAATTATTCAATTCCAGTTACTATTATATGTGGTGAAAAAACAGGAAAAGTAGTTACTGTTTGTAGTGGAATTCACAGCTGTGAATATGCTGGAATTCAAAGTGCGATTGAGCTATCACAGGATATTGAGGCAAAAGATATTAAAGGAACACTAATAATCTTACATCCTGTTAATTATTCTGGTTTTTTTAAAAGAGTAGCTGCTATTTTACCTGAAGATGGTAAAAATATAAATCGAGCTTTTCCTGGTACTATTCAAGGGTCTTTGTCAGAGAAGATTGCTTATCATTTTTCAAAATATTTGTATCCTCAGCTTGATTTCTTTTTAGATATACATGGTGGAGATGTATTTGAAGATGTAATGCCTTTTATTTATGCCCCGGGAATCGGGAGTGAGGAGATTATAAATATCTCACACAATATAGCTAATGAAATTAATATGGCCTATAGAGTGCGTTCTAAAGCTTCAACCGGAGCCTATAATTCGGCAGCTATTCAAGGAGTTCCTGCTCTTCTTTTAGAAAGAGGAGGAAAAGGTTGCTGGACAACAGACCAAGTTTCTGAATATAAAAAAGATATTTCTAAAGCTTTAGTTGCTATTGGAGTTCTTAATTCCTCTTCGCTATCTAAAGAAACTTTAGAAAAAACGATTAATCAAATCGAGATAAAAGAAGTGAGGTATATTGATTCTCATTTAAAAGGGTATTGGTATCCTGCTCTAAATCCAGAAGAAAAATTTAAAGAGGGTGATTTAATAGGTGAGATTAAAGACTGTTTCGGTGAAACTCTCCATACTTTTTATGCTGAGTTTGATGGAGTTGTTTTGTATCAAACTGTTAGTTTATCTATAAATATAAATGACTCTTTAATTGCTTATGGAAAACTTTAATAAAACACTAAAAACAGCCTAACGTAATAGGCTGTTTTTTATATATTATCCATAAAATAAACAAAATAAAGTAGTAATAAAAAATGTTAATATTAGTAAATAGTTTGTGTTAAATTCTCTTCTTTTTCTATTGAAAGAGAATCTTTTAGAGTTACTATTCTTCATAATACCACCACCTTTTTATTTTTTTATTCTATTTTTTCTATGAATTTCCTTTCTTCAAAAAAGATATTACTTGTTTTCAAATGAAATAAAAAAGAAACTTATACTGAAAAAATAAAAGAAGAATTTATTTAAGTTACACAAAATTTAATAAAATATTTGTATAAACCTTCAAGATAAAATAGTTTTAAATTATTTAACTTGAAGGTTTTTCTAATTATTAATCTTTTAATTCGTGTTGGTAAGCTCCAGCACCATAGTGCATCTCATATGAGTGAGTATAGATTTCAATTATATTTCCAAATGGATCTTCACAGTAAACCATTCTGTATGGTTTTTCTCCTGGATAGTACTCTCTGATTGGCATTCTTTGCTTTCCACCAGCAGCAACAATTTTAGCTGTTAACTCTTCAATGTTAGGATCCTTTACTGAGAAGTGGAACACTCCTGTTGGGTATGGGTTGAACTCGTTTCTTGGTTTATCATTTTGTGGAAACTCAAATAACTCGATTCCTATTCCATCTCCTGTTGACATATGAGCTATCTTAAACTCTCCCCAGTTTTCTCCAAAAACGTCAATACACATCATTCCGATTGCTGTTTCCTTCTCCTCTTTTACTAAAGTTGGTGCCATAATTACATACCAATTCATAACTTCGCTGTAAAATTTAACAGCCTCTTCTAAATTTGGTACTGATATTCCTATGTGTGAAAAATTTCTTGGGTACATATTTTTTCCTCCTAAATTATTTAAAATTTTAACTTGCGTTATTTACTGACTTAGTATATATTAATATAATAATTATGTAAAGTATGCACTTTTTAGTAATATACTATCTAAAAAGTAAGTAAAGGAGAAAAAATTATGAGAGATTTAGAAAGAAAAGAAAAATACCAATGTTCTATCGAGTATACATTAGATTTTATGGGTGGAAAGTGGAAACCAATTATCCTATGGCATTTAGGAACTGATGGAATTCACAGATATGGTGAATTGAAAAAAAGATTAAATGGAATAAATCACAAAATGTTAGCACAACAACTTAAAGAACTTGCTGAAGATGGTTTGATAAATAGAAAAGAATATCCACAAGTTCCTCCTAAAGTTGAATACTCTATTACAGAAAAAGGAATGGAATTAATTCCAATTTTAACACTTATGCATGAGTGGGGATCTAGAAATTAAAAAGCAGCCTAAATCTAGGCTGCTTTTTCTATAACTGCATTCATTGGGCAAACCAATGTGCAAGCTCCACAGTTTACACAAGCTGAAGAATCAATCTCTTTTTTTCTATTTTCTTTTGAAGATATACATCCAACAATACAGCTTACCTCACATTTTCCACAACCAACACATCTATCCTCTAATATCTCTCTTATCATTTTTTCTCCTTACAGTGTTTGCTTATATGAAGTTACAGTTATTTCTAAAACTCTTGTTAAAAATGAAAACTTCTCTTTCATCATATCAAAATGTTCTCCTGATTTTAAAAACTTTGCTGTTCCTTCAACTAAAAAACCAGTTCCCATATATCTGTATCCCATCACTTCATGACTTCCAAGTGTTAACTTAACTTTATTATTAAAATCTATATTCTTCTCTGTTTTTATCATTGCCGCTGCTGGAATCAATATTTTATTTTCTTCAACTATAGTTAAATAACTATTCCAAGTGTTTGATATATGAGCTTCCTCTGCTCCAGTTGTCACAATTGACACAACTCCCTCTTTTGCTAAAACATCTAAAAATTTCTCATTAAACATAAAATCCTCCTAAAATCATATTATAGATAAAACTTATCTCTAATTAAATTTAAATTTTTTTAACTTATCAACCAATATGTTTTTAAATCTTTTTTAATTGGCGACAAGTTTTATCTTTAATTATGAAAATGTCTGTTGGAGTGGAGTATGCTCTTCATTGCTTATTATATATTGTAAAATTAAAAGATAAAGACTATGTTGGAATAAAAGATTTAGCAGAGTTCCAAGGAGTTTCTGAATCATATTTATCAAAAGTTTTTACCAAACTTGGGAAAGCTGGAATAACTAAATCTGTTCCTGGAGTTAAAGGTGGATATGAACTTGCTCGTTCTGCTGAAGAGATATCATTTTGGGATGTTGTTGAAGCTGTTGAGGGAAAGGAACCTCTTTTCCAATGTGCTGAGATTAGACAAAAAAATATCTTACTAGATCCAAATAATCTACCCGCAACACATACAAAATGCCCTTGCTTTATAAAAGTAGTTATGCAAGAAGGTGAGGATGAGATGAAAAAATATCTTTCTAAAAAGACTTTGGCTTGGCTTTATAAAGAGGTATATGGTAGAATTTTACCTAAAGAAACTGAAGCTGAAACTATACAATGGTTTAAAGAGAGAAAAGAATTTTAAAATTTAAAACAAAATGGAGATAGCCAAATCCGACTACCTCCATTTTTTATTTTTTAAAATTTATTACAAATGTTGTTATTAATCCACCTAAAAGTGTTGTTAATCCTAAAGTCATAAATATTATCGCTTCGTTTGTCATTTTCTCTCCTTTAATTACTCTTCCATGATTTTTTACTTAAGACAATAGCTCCTAAAATCCCAATTAAAATAATAACCCATCCATAAACTGTCAAAGCCAATCCTGAATAACCTCCATATGGTGCTTTAAACTCATTAAATATACTTTGAACCAATATTAAAAATAAGAATAAAGGAGTTATATATTTTATTATAATATTCCACCAAGAACCTATTCTGATATAAGAGATGCTATTCGTGTGATTTCTAATAACATCTGCATTTAGATACCATCCAATTACAAAACTTTCTAACAGTCCTACACTAACAATTCCATAGTTATTTATAAAATTATCCATAATATCTAAAATATATAGACCACTATTTGTTGCAAATACAATACTCAAGAAAAATCCGCAGATAGATATTCTTGTAACAACAATCTTACGTTCAATATTGAATTTATCTATTATCGCTGCTGATATAGCTTCAACTAATGAAACGGCAGAGGTTATTCCTGCAAATGTCAAACACATAAAGAATAGAACTCCAAGTATATTTCCCCAGATTCCCATAAGAGAAAAAACTTTAGGGAATGCTATAAAAGCTAATCCAATACCACTGCTAACAACCTCATTTACTGGAACTCCTGAAGTAAAAGCCATAACTCCTAATATTGCAAATACTCCAATAGCACATATAAACTCAAAACTACAATTAGCAAAAGCTGTCATAAATGCACTGTTGTTTATATCAGTTTTTTTAGGTAGATAACTTGAATATGTCATCATTATTCCTGTTCCAACACTTAGAGAGAAAAATACTTGTCCGTAAGCTGCAATCCAAACCTTTGGATTCTTAAGTTTACTCCAATCAGGAGTAAATAACGTATTTAATCCTAGAGTTGCTCCTTCTAGGGTAACACCCCTCAAAACGATTATTAATACAATTATTAATAAGCAAGGTAATAAAATCTTATTATATCTTTCTATTCCAGATTTGATTCCCTTGTAGCATATAAACCAATTTATTAACCATATAACTGTAATTCCAATTAATATATGTAAAACAATTCCATTAAAATCAAAAGGTGAACTTGAAATATTTAAAAAATCATTATAAAAATAACTATTTGAATCGTTACCCCAGCCTTTTGTAAAACTAAGAGTTAAATATTTCATAGCCATACTAAGCACTAATGAATAATAGCAAAGTATAAATCCAGAACTTATAATCGGCCACCAACCCATCCACTCAAATTTTTTATTTATTCTAAATAGTGAAAGAGGTGTTGAACCTCTATATTTATGACCAACTCCATATTCTAATATTAATAATGGAATTCCTGCTGTAAATATTGCTACAAAATATGGAATTAAAAATGCACCTCCACCATTTGAATAAACTACATAAGGAAACCTCCATATATTTCCAAGACCAACTGCTGATCCTATCGCTGCTATGATAAAGCCCATCTTTGAGCTCCACTGCTCTCTATTCTCTTCCACAAAATCCTCCTAAATCAATTTTATTTTAAATTAATAATTTTAATTTTATAAAAATAAAAACCCCATAAATTAATATGAGGTTTAGACCTAGGATTAAAAAAACCTCATATTTTTATTATGAG
This sequence comes from Cetobacterium sp. ZWU0022, assembly GCF_000800875.1. Taxonomy (NCBI): domain Bacteria; kingdom Fusobacteriati; phylum Fusobacteriota; class Fusobacteriia; order Fusobacteriales; family Fusobacteriaceae; genus Cetobacterium; species Cetobacterium sp. ZWU0022. The sequence goes on along the minus strand of NZ_JRJZ01000082.1, from coordinate 29,413 downwards.
GTCTCCATTTATTTATCAATAAACTACTGGCCCTCACAGATGAACAACGTAAAACGCAATTGCATCTATGATTCCATGTAGTTTTTCTACATTATTTTCATAAACACAATTGCTACAATAAATCTGCCAGTAGTAGGAGTACATTATTAAATTTTAATTTTTTAACTATTATATTTTTCATTTTGTCCTCCTTCTTAATTTTTAAATAATTATGTCATATTTTTTCACAATTGTCAAATTTAAATTAAAAAATAAAAAAAGTAACCATAATTTACAGGTTACTTTTTTATTTTTAATCTTTTGTAATTATCTCTGCAAGTTCCCAGTTTTCTTCATTTTTTTTAAAAAATCTGATAACCGAATCACCCTCTAATCTATCCTTTATGCTCAATGCATATTTTAATGCATCTTCAGAAGTTGGAAAAAATTTTCTTGAATCAATAATATCATACGATTCATTGTCAATTATTTGAACACCCTTAAATATTTCTACTTTAAACTGTTTTTTTAGTTCCTGTTTTTTTACATAACTCATAAATGCTCCCATAAAAATTTATTGCAAACCCTGTAAAACCTATAAAACCATAAAACATTCAATACTTTATTGTATCTTAAATAAACGAAAAAGTACAGCTTTATATTTTTTTACTTATACACAAAAAATACACAAATTTGAAATAGTATAGATTATATTTATAAATTAAGTTAAAATGTATTGATATGATAACTTTAATATAGGAGATTATTTATGGAAAAAATTTTAATTATAGAAGATGAAGATTTTTTAAGAGATATATTAAGAAGATATCTTGAAAAGGATGGTTATGAAGTTATTGAAGCTTCAACTGGGGAGATTGGGCTAGAAAAATTTTATAGCAGTAACTATGCTTTAGTTTTATTAGATGTAATGTTACCTGGTATTCAAGGGTGGGAAGTGTGTAGAGAGATAAAAAAAATATCTAATACTCCTATTATAATGCTCACTGCTCGAACTGAAGAAGAGGATGAAATTAAAGGTCTTGAACTTGGTGTTGAAGATTACATTGGAAAACCTTTTAAACCAAAAATTTTAATGGCTCGTATCAATTCACTTATCAAAAGAAATCGATTGACAACTCTTGAAAAAATTGGAGAGTTAGAAATCGACAAAGAAAATTACAAAGTTATTAAAAATGGAGAGGAGCTTAATCTTGGAAATAAAGGATTTGCTCTTTTGATGTATTTTATTTTGAATAAAGATCTAGTTCTAACAAGAGAAAAAATATTGAATAATATTTGGCCTATGGATTTTGAAGTAGATGAAAGAGTTGTTGATACACAGATAAAAATTTTAAGAAAAAAAATTGGTGAAGGATATATCAAAACCATTCGTGGGATTGGATATAAGTTTCAGGAGGTTGAGGAATGAGAAGAATATCTTTAAAAATATTTCTATTTCTTAATGCACTTACGTATGGATTCATAGCTATTTATGTTCTTATAAACTATCTTTTTCTTGAAAACTATCAAATCAGATTAAAAAAACGAGAGCTTACAACTCTTAGTGAACAATATACTCGTAAAAATTTTGAGGAACTTTCAGAGCTTTCAGAACAAAATGGTATATTCATAAGAGAGATTTCGTTCACAAAAGATAAAAAAAATTCAAAAATTCATTCTATGAAATTTATAGAAAACTATCTATGGGAAGATTTAAAATCAGGAAAAACTGTTATTGATGTTCAAACTGGTCGAGATAATATTCGAAGAATTGTTTTAGCTAAAAAACTTGATGAGGAGTATATGCTAGTTGTAGCAACCTCTGTTGCTCCAATAAGTGACGTTATAAAATCAACTTTAAAGTTTTTTATCTATATAATACTTTTAAGTATTCCAATCAACTTGTATATAGCCTATATTTTCTCTATAAAAATGGGACAACCTATAGAATCTGAACTTTTAGAATTAAATGCACAATTGAAAGAGGAGTTAGAAAAACAAAAAAAATCTGAACTTTTTAGAAAAAACTTTATATCTAATGTCACTCATGAATTAAAAACACCTGTTGCTATAATAGATGGTTATAGCGGAGCTATTTTAGATGGGATTATCGAAGATGAAGAGATTCCAGATATATGTAAAAATATAAATCAAGAAGCTTCTAATATGAATGCTCTTATTCAAGAGTTACTTTTCTATTGTAAAATGGAATCAGGATATATTCCAATAAAAAAAGAAAATATTAACTTAAAAGAAACTTTAGAAAATATTTTAAAACGTTACTCTATGGATTTTAAACTTAATAATATCAATCTAGAATTAAATTTAGAAGAGATAACTATAGAAAGTGATAAAAAACTTTTAGATAGATGTTTAAATAATCTAATTATAAACTCTTTAGCATATGTAAATGAGAAAAAAAATATCAATATAATTTTAGATAATGAAGCCATAACTATAAAAAATAGTAGTCATCCATTGAATAATGAGAATATAGAAGAGTATTTCAAACCATTTTCTAAAAAAAATGATAAAAAAGTTAGAAAATATGGAGGAACTGGACTAGGTTTGTCCGTTGTTTCAGAGATATTAAAAAGTCTTTCTTTAAACTATAAACTTTATTACGATGAAACTGATGAAGTAGTTATTTTCAAAGTATTTCTAAACGAATAACGAAAGGAGAATAAATGAAAAAATATATACTAATAACCCTACTTTTAAGTAAACTTCTTTACTCAAAAGAGGTAACTTTAGATAATCTATTGAGTGAAATCAATATAACATCTTATCAAAATCAATTATACAATCTAAAAAATAGTCAAAATGACTTCAAAGAGGATTTTTATAAAACTGGAAGATATAATGGAGTTGCTGTTGATGGTAGTACAGAGTATAAGGATGAAGAAAAAAGGTACACTTTCCAAAGTACAGTTACATATGGAGATTTTTATGTTCAAGGTGAAAAGCAAAAAGATGAGGACAACAAGGTTACATATGGAGTTCAAAGAAGCCTTAAAGATTTGATTCTTTCTAAAAATGATAGTGAGCTAAATAAACTTAAAATAACAAGAGATCTTACAACTCTGGAGCTAAAACAAGGGCTAGAAACTCAAAAATTAAACCTTATATCTCTTTATAAAGAGTATAAAGATAATCAATTTGAATTAAAGCTTAAACAAAACGCTCTTTTAACTTTAGAAAAAGAGAAAACTATTCTTGAGAAATCTTATCAGTTAGGAGCTATTCCAAAAATTGATTTAGATAGTCTTTTAGTTAGTTATAATAATATCAAGTTAGAAATTCAAAAGATTGAAAGTATTCTTGATAAAATCCTAGAAAGATTTTACTATGATTATAACCTTAAACTTGCGGGTGTATCTCTTCTTGATATATCTCCATCTGTAAGTGATTTGAATAGATATATTATAAATGTTGGAGAAAAAGATATTCAAAAATTACAACTAGAAAAAAATATTACAAAAGAGAATATAAAATATATGAAATATGATAATAAGATGCCTGAAGTTTCTGTTGGTATTGAAAGAAATAATGAAAATGATGAGAATCGAGTTTTCTTAAAGTTTTCAAAAGATATCTTCTACAAAGATATTAATTTATACAATGAAGAAAGCTCTCTGATGCAACAAGAAGTTACTTACAACCAAAAAGTTAATGAAGCTATGGCTGAAAGATATAAAGTTCAAGATAGCTATTTCACTTTACAAAAGGATTATCTTGTTTTAGAAAATCGTGCTAATTTAGAAAAAAGTAAATATGATATAAAAAAATTGGAAAATTCGCTTGGAAAAGTTAGTTACACAGAAGTTATGGAAGCTTTTGATACCTATCTTGAGCTCCAAGTTTCAAAAGAGAAAGCTAAAAACTCTTTAAATGCATATATATATCAAATTATAGTAAGGAGTGAGATTTAATGAAAAAACAATATTTAATACCGATAATTTTAACGATGACTTTAGGTCTTACTGCATGTGGAACTAAAACTCAAAACACTTCATCTGAAATCACATACAATGCTCAAAGAGCTGTTCTTAGTAAAGGAAGTGGCTTTATTGATGTCGATGGAAGTGTTGAGGCAAACGATACTAAAAAAGTTTTCGTAGATAAAAAATTAAAAGTTAAAAATGTTCTTATACAAGAGGGAGACTTTGTTGAAAAAGGGCAACTTTTAATGACGTTTGATGAAACAGAAAGAAACAATATAAAAAGAAACTTGGAAAAAGAGGAGATAAATCTTTCTAAATTAAAAAGAAACTATTCTGTTGAAAAAGAGTTAAATAAAATAGGCGGGAGCTCTAACAACTCTGTTAAAGAACTTGCTGAGCAGATAAGAACATCTGAAATCAGTATAGATTACTACAAAGAGGATTTAGAAAAAACTGCTGAAAAAATAGAAAGTCCTGTTAGTGGAACTGTTACAACACTTTATGCTCAAGAGAACTACTCTGTTAATACAGATGAGCCTCTTTTAGAACTTGCAGACCTTTCAGATATTAAAATAATTTTAGAGGTTCCTGAATACGAAGTTAAAGAGATTAAGTTAGATCAAAAATTAGTTATAAAACCAGAAGTTTTCGAAAAGAAAATATCATATCCAGGAGTTATCACAAAAATTTCAAGAGTTTCTCAAGTTTCTAAAACAACTTCTGAAAATGTTTTACAAGTAGAGGTTAGACCAACAGAGGAGATTCCACATATTGTGCCTGGTTTCAAAGTTTCAGCTAGAATTTTCTTAGGTGAGGATGAACCTGGAATAATAATTCCTTCAACTTCTTTACTTTTTGATAACAACCAATATTATATCTATACTTCTGATGAAGCTGGAAAAATTCAAAAAAGAGTTGTTGAGTTTAAAGATTTGAAAGGAGATAATGTTATCATCACTAAGGGATTAAGTACAGGTGAGATATTCTTAACAAATCCAAGAGAATCTTTAACTTCTGATGAAAAAGTAACTATAAAAATCTCTGAGATTTCAAGTGAATCTCCAAGAGGGAAAGGTAAGAAACCTCAATGATAAAAATTAAAAACTTAGATAAATACTATATAAACGGTGAGATGAAACTTCATGCTCTAAAAGATATAACATTCTCTATCGAAAAAGGTGAGTTTGTTGCTATTATGGGAAGTAGTGGAAGTGGAAAATCAACTATGATGAATATTTTAGGATGTCTTGATCACACTTTCGAGGGCGAATATATTCTAGATGCAATTGAAGTTTCAAAGCTAAAAGATGAAGAGCTTTCTAAAATTAGAAATAAAAAAATTGGCTTTGTATTCCAATCATTCAATCTACTTTCAAAGTTATCAGCTTTAGAAAATGTTGAGCTTCCATTGGTATATTCTGGTGTTCATCACAAAGAAAGAGCTCAAAAAGCCAAGGCTGTACTCGAAAAAGTAGGATTAGGGGATAGATTAGATCACAAACCTAATGAACTTTCGGGAGGACAAAGGCAAAGAGTAGCCATAGCTCGTGCTCTTGTAAATGAGCCTTCTATAATCTTAGCTGACGAGCCCACTGGAAACCTAGATAGTACATCTGAGAAAGAGATTATGCAACTTTTTAAAGAGTTGAACGAACAGGGGAAAACTATAATTATAGTTACACATGAACCTGAGGTAGGTAAAGCTTGTAAAAGAGTTATCAGATTCAAAGATGGTCAGGTTATCGAGGATGTGAGAAATGTATGAATTTTTTAGAAAGTTTAAAAGGTGCTATACAGAATTTAAGAGGCAATAAAGTCAGATCATTTTTAACTATGCTCGGAATTATAATCGGAATCTCTTCTGTTATAACAATGTCTGCTATTGGAAAAGGTGGACAACAAAATATAACTGGAGATTTAAAAGAGGGCGGATATGGAAAATTTACAATCTCAGTTGATAAAGATGATGAAGAGTTTAGATGGAAATATCTTTTAGAACCAGAGATAATAGAAAGTTTAAAATCAACTAATCTTTTTAAAAATGTAAGTGCAAATATAAGTACTAGAGTTTTTATTGAAGTGGGGCGTAGACGTGAGATGATACAGCTCACTGCAACTACTCCAGACTATGAGAAAATTGACAAAGCTGAATATCTTTACGGTAGAGCTTTTCTTCCATTTGAATATGAAAAAGGTGAGAAAATCTTAGTGATAGATAATCTTACCGCTAAAAGTCTTTTTGGTAGTTCAGAAAATGCTGTTGGAAATGAGATGTCTTTTGCTATTGGAAGAAAAAATAGCCCTATCACTTATAAAATTGTTGGAGTTTTTAAAAATCCATTAGAAGAACTTGTGAAAGTTATGGGTGGACAAAGAATCCCTAGATTTATGAGAACCCCACTTAACACATATGATAAAGTTTATAATCTATCTACAGGAGGATACAACTCTATAATTGTAGAATCTAAAAACCCTGAAGAGTTAGCTACTGATATGAGTGCTGCTAATAAAGTTTTAGAGGATATTAGCGGAGTTAAAGGACTATATCAAGTTGAAACTATGAGTAATGCTGCTGCTTCATTTGATAAAATTCTAAGTACTTTAAATCTATTTATAACTTTTGTTGCTGGTATCTCACTTTTTGTTGGTGGAATCGGAGTTATGAATATAATGTTAGTTAGTGTTATTGAAAGAACAAAGGAGATCGGAATAAGAAAAGCAATTGGTGCTACAAACAAAGATATACTAATTCAATTTTTAATGGAGTCTGTTATTTTAACAGGAATCGGTGGAGTTGTAGGTGTAGTTATTGGAGTTTCGTTAGCTCTTATAATTGGATACTTTGTAAATATCCCTCCAGTATTTTCGATATTTTCAATATCATTAGCACTCGGAGTTTCAACATTCATCGGAGTTATCTTCGGAGTCACACCAGCTAAAAAGGCTTCGCAACTTAATCCTATAGATGCTTTAAGAGCTGAATAACTTAAAAAAATAAACCCCGTATAGTTAAAAACTAAAACGGGGTTTTATCTTTTTATTTTTTTATTTTTTATCAACTAAAATAGATTCAAAATTTTCTAAATCAATATGACAATAACCATTTGGATTTTTCTTTAAATAATTTTGATGATATTCTTCTGCCAAATAAAAATTTTCCAAAACTTTTATCTCAATTTGAATTTTTTCAGAATAACTTTGCTGTAGAATTAATATCTCCTTATCAATTATTGATTTATCATTTAAATCAGTATAATAAATCCCTGTTCGATACTGTGTTCCTCTATCATTACCCTGTTTGTTTAAACTAGTTGGATCAATAATTCTAAAATAATATTTCAAAAGTAGAGGTAAATCTATAATATTTCTATCATAAATCACTTTTACTGTTTCGGCATGACCTGTATGTCTGTATATAACATCTTCATAGCTTGGATTTTCTGTAGAACCATTAGCATAACCTGAAACAACATCTATCACTCCAGATATTTTTTTCATATAAGCCTCTACTCCCCAAAAACATCCTCCGGCTAAATAAATCTCATGAATATTTAAGTTTGAATCGATATTTTTAATTTTCATAAAATCACCTCATCTACATTATATACAAAATTTGTTAATTTTAATACTAAATATCTTTACTTTTTGCATATCCAGCTTTTTTTTCTATAATATCAATACTTCTATGCTTTTCTAAAAATTTTGCATTCCCTACAAACATATCTTGAATTTCAGGAATCTCTCCTAAAGGAGTTAATTTTACTTTTACTTTGAATCCCTCTTTCTCTAAGTTTTCTTTCCAATCTCCAGCTATATCATTTTTTGCATGATCTCCAGCTACAAACATCATAGGCATTAAGACAACTTCTTTCTTTCCAGCTTTTTTCAATTGTCTCACAACAGTTTCAAAAGTTGGATATCCTTCAACTGTTCCCACATAAATTGGTTCATTCATATCTTTTGCCATATAGTCAAACATTGCATAAGCTGAAGTAGCAGAATTATATGTTCCATGTCCTACTAAAACTACTCCTTCTCTTTTCCCTAGAGGTGCTGCTATTTTCATTATCGCCTTTATTGCGTCTTCATAATGATGTGGATCTGTTAGAAGTGCATCCCCTATTCTCAAATTATTAAAATCTTTTGAATGAAGTAAAACCTCTCTTTTTATTGACTCCATTTCCACACCATCTATTATATTTGTTGGTTGTATAATAACATTTTTATACCCTTGTTTTTTTAATGAAGTCAAAACTTCACTCGGATTATACTTCTTTATTCCCTCGTTAGCCTCTACTCTTTTAGCAACAATTCTCGAAGTATAAGCCTCAAAAACATCAGCTTTTCCTTCAAAAGCCTTAATTGCTTTTTGATTGATTCTATCGATTGTTTTAGCTCTCGTGTCTTTATGTGTAGTTCCAAAATGTGTCATAATTATAGCACTTTTTCCCCCTGTATAAAAATTTGAGTCCTCAAAAGCTTCTTCACCATGAGCTAGAATTAATGCTGATGACAAACAAAATAGTGATAATAATAATTTTTTCATAAAAATAACCTCCCAAATATAATTTTAAATTTGAGAGAAGAGCTTAAACTCTTCTCCGTCCTCGCAGATTATAATGGCAGGTCTCCTGACTCAGATTCACTTTACTCATATTCCTTCCCAAATTTTAAAATAAAAATTCAGTGGATTAACCTATTTTCATCCTCTTTACAGTGGCGGGACCGTTTAAGCTTTTCACTCAATTCCCTTTTAATCTTTCGAACCATTACAGAGGTATATTATCATTACATTGTATTTTTTTCAATCATTCTATAAAAAAAGAATACTCCGTGAGCTATATATATATTATGTTGATATTTAAATATCTATTTTCTTTTATTCTTATAAAAATATACAATATATATTCTAGACACTAAAGCTCCGATTAATGCTGCAAAAAAGTTATAACCATTATTTTGTGCCAAGAAATAAAAACCCCCTAAAAGAATAATAATTCTCACTAGAGATGTGATAAATATAAATAATGACGGATTTTTAAATCTTTTACTTTCATTTACTCCAAAATCTAGACTATAAAAAAATAAAAACCCTAAAACAATCCCACCTACAAATGCAATAACCATCCTACTCATCTCCTTATATTTAAAGAATTTACACCATTAATTCCATATTTTTATTTACTGTAAAATAAACAACTTTCCTTGCAATTAATCTACATTTTAAAATATACAATAAAAGTATTTGACTTTTTTTATTTTTTGTTATATTATTTTAATACAGTCTTTATATTTTGGCAAAATAAGGGAAACCTTATGACGCAAAGCTACAGGGTCTTTTAAATGACAACCAGCTACACTTTATAGTGTAGCTGGTTTTTTTGTTTTTATTAGGAGGGAATTAATGAGAAAAATTTTAATGTTAAGCACTTTATTTGGGGTGGTGTCTCTAAATCTTTTATCAAATGAAGGACAGTCTAATCAAGCAATAATGCAGATTAATGCTAAGGTTTTAAAACCGCTAACAGTAAAAGCTGATAAAGATCTAGAGTTCGGCGATATTTTACCTGGAACTTTCAATCAAGCTTTTTCTAGTTTCTCGCTTCAAGGAGAATCTAATTCGAAAGTTAGAATAACTTTTGAAGGTGTAAAATCTGAAGGAGATAGTTTTAGAGTTCCTTTAAAAAATGGGAATAATAGTTTCACAATTTTATTTAATTGTACTCAAATAAATAAACCTGGTGAATGGATTACTCCTGGAAATGATGTTATTGAATTATCTGATTCAGGAAAACAGATTCTGAATATTGCTGCTTCGACTGATGTAAGTCGTGACCAAGCTCCGGGAATATATTCAGGGAATTTCACTTTAAAAGCTCGTTATAATTAATTGTCATAATCAAATTCACAATAAAAGACATCCTTCATAACAGTATAATTACTATTACAAAGGATGTCTTATTTTTATCTTTCAGCTCTTATTTCGCTTACAACTTCTAATAAAAACTTCTTACATTGATCATTTTTTATTGTATAATAAACCTCGTGTAACTCGTGTGATGGAAACTCTGCTAATAAAATATTCATAGCCATTCTATCTCTATAAATATCACTTCTATTTAAGCTTCTCTCTATTCTTCTTAGACTCTCTTCATCTTCTTCTAAAAGATTATCTACAATTGTATTTGCATTTTTTATCATAATATCTAGATTTGTTAATCTATCTCTACGATTTCTGACTTTGTTCTTCTCATAAAACTTCTTTCCTTTGTTTAACTCTTCTAAAAGACCAAAAAGATTTAATTCAGGATTTTTCTCTAATATATTTAATATCTTTCCGTATATTATATTACTCTCTTTATCCTCAGGACTTTGTTTTTCTAAAGCCATCATATATTTTTTTGAAATTTTTACTAATATCTCATTCATTGGAAATTCCTCCATAACATTTTCTCAGATTAATAGTATATCACATTTTCATAAAATAAATAACCTTTATTATTTTTCTTTAGGTAAATTATACACATCTACTATCTCTACTTTCTCTGGAGGTTCTTTCTTTCCATTTTCTTTAAATCTATCAAACATATCTCCTATATTCATTCTAAATCTTAGAAACAATCCTTGAGCTAATTCTCCATTTGGATCAAAATCTTTATCCCTAAAACCAACAAAATTATATCCTAAAGATAACCATAAATTACTTTTAAATATATAACCTAGTTCGAATCCTAAACCATAATCTATATTTTTTTCACTATCAAATAAAGTTGCCAAATTAATTCCAGCTGTCCAGTTGTCAAAAAGATCATAACTTATTCCTCCTGCAAGTAAATAGCTTCTATAACTACTTTCTGTTCCATCATATTTTATATTACTGCTTTTCGCAGCTAGCGTTATATTTTTTTCACTGTTTATTTTACTTTGAAAGTTATGAGCACTTCTTATTATATGTGTATATTTTTTATAATTTTCATCTACAATATTTTTCGAATAGTTAAACTCATACTTATTAAGAGAATGGTATGAATTATCTTTTGCATCTCTATAAGCTAATCCAATTAAAAATCTATTCTCTTCTTCATCTCCTTCAATATAATATCTATTTTTAGCTATAAAATATGTACTTTTACTGAATTGTTTTCCATAACTAAGCTTATTCAAAAATGAAGATTTATCTTCTATTTCAAATTCAAACTCTCCTCTCATTCTTCCGAAATTTATATCCTCATAATCATAACCAACAGTTAGATTTGTTTCACTATTTTCCTCACTACTTAGAGCACTAACTCTTTCAAAAGTTCCAAATATCTCTAAATTTTCCATCAGATTAAATTTTCTCTTAAGTCCGTATGCAAACTCAGGAATCACGGATTCATCATCATTCTCCTCTCGATACTCTGAATATATCTCTGTCTCTAAATAGTTTGTTTTTACTCCGAATACTGTTCTATTTCCCTCTTCCTCTCCCTCTAAGTAATAGAAATCACTAAGCTCTGAAACTAATTCATGCCTCATATACACAGATGTTTTATCAAATAATTTGTAATCTGCTCCAATTGCTATTCTTTTCTGATCAGGATTTTCAATGCCTTGTTCATATTCTAAAAACAATTTCAGTTTATCATCTTCCATTCCCTTCCAAGTTATTCTTCCACCAAGACTATAGGTAGTTTCTAACTCTGTTATATTTTCTTTAATATATTGACGCAATCCTGCTTCATATTTAAAGTTTTTCATCCATTCACTTTCATATCCTAAATATGTATCAATTTTTCTTTCTTTACTTCCACTTTCCAATTCTCTTTCTTCTAAAGATGATTCAATCTTCATTTTTCCTTTTTCTTCAAATCCATATTCTATATTTATTTTTGCTCTATTAATACCATCCTCGACATTCGCATCTTCGTTATTATACTCAGGGTCTGCTCTTTCATATATTGCCTCAGCTTTTAAATTTTCTTTTTCATACTGTGCAAATATAGATGTAGCATTTCCTCTTTCACCTAACTCATCTGTTGTAAATGACTGTTCAACAACAACCAAGGTATCTTCAGTTTCATAAATTGCGTGTAGATTCATAATCTCTTGTTTCTCGGTCTCTCTTTCATCTTTAAAAACAGAAGTTCCAACTATCATTTTGTCATTTAGTTTATAATTAACTTCTCCACCATAAACTAAACTTTTCTTTCCATTATCATCTTCAACTTCATATGAAACTTTAATGTATATTGGATTGAAACTCAAATCCATACTAGGTATTGGTTCTGAAAAATACAGTCTTCCAAAATCATATTCAAGAGTATAATCGTCGCCTAGAACTAAATTCTCTTCCTCTAAAATCAGCCCACTTATTTTATCTCTAACAATAAGCACAACTTTTTCACTTCCCTCTACAATATCTCTTCTAGTAAGTTTATATGGTCCTGAAACTCCTTCACCACGAAACTCCTCTTGATACTTTATATTAGAGGTCTCAGCTATAAAACCTGTTGCTAAAATATTTTCATCTTCATATTTAACTACAGCTCCTGTCAAAGTTCTATCGTATCTTCCTAGTCGCAATCTTTGATTTAATATCTCTCCAGTTTTATAATCTCCATATAGTAAATAAGACTGATCTCTTTCCATTTTTAAAAATAGATTATCTTTAGATTTTCCGACATATCCTTTGGTTGAGTTATCACCAAAGATTGGATAATATTCTTCTGGGTCTCGATATGAGAAAAACTTATCCTCACTATCTTTATTCGTATCATAAGTTAGGGTTAAATATCCTATATCTTCTATCTGACCTTCTGCATAAACAGCTCCTCTATAGAAAAACTTATCCCTATATGAATCAATCTCTTTTTCAAAAAAGAAATTCATATCCCTGTTTTTACTAAAATTATATCGCCCTTCAATAACTCCATTTAAAAAGAAGTCTTGTTCATCTCCTTCTATATCTAGAGATATCTCTTTCTCTTTTCCTTCAGCATTTATTTTAAAAGTTACCCTATTTTTTCCTGGATTTGGTCTATATCCAATCTCACCATATCCATCTAAATTTGTTACAAAGGTTACACTACTTTCTGTTACTCCATCATAACTTATAAATCTTCCTTTATTTGCATCAATAGTTACAGTTAAACTTTGGTCTATCCCATATCCATACTGATCTATACCTGTTATTTTTATTTTTTTTAAGGTACTGTCTTCAGAGCTATCAACTATCTCAACTTTTACATCATCATATTGCCCTTTTACAAAAACCTCTTTCTCTATTCTACCTCTTTCTACTCCAAACATATCATGATATGAAAGTCTAAGAACTGTTTTTCCAGGATCTAACTTTACAGAACTATATTCTAAAAAGAATACATTTGTTTCAGCAACTTTTGCTGTCAAAGTTACATTTGCTGGTGAAACTTCTACATCATTTGTGAAAAGTTTTAATGTTCCTTCTCCTGGTCCTTTTACTTGAAAGCTCATGAATGCTGGAACCAATCTTTTATCCTCAACATTTATGATATCTAAATCATTATTGAAAGTATAAAGAGCTGCTTCTAATCTATGATCTGGAATCAAATTCCACTCTTCAACCAAAGTTTTCTTTTCTTCTGCTTCTTTTTCTTCTACTGTAAGATTTTCATATAAGACCATACTTCGAATACTTTCTATATCTAATTCTTGTGCACTATCTATAACTCCACGCTCACCTGATAATTCATTTCTGCTTCCTAATTTTTTTTGTTCTAAAAATTTTCTTTCAATTGCTCGATCTAACTCATAATTTTTTTGAGCTAAAACTTCATATCTTTTTTCTAATATTTTCTTTACAAATTCTAAATCTCTACTTCCATCTAAAGTTAGTGCAAAGTCAGCTTTTCCTAACTCAGCTTTTTTTAAATCTACAAATCGAGATTCTCCATTTTCACTGTGAAGATTTGATATTTTCTTTGTTTTTGTGCCTAAAGGTAATGTATTTCGATAAACTTTAGCTACATGTGTTAACGCTTCAACTCCATATATACTATATTTTCCAAATCTATCACTTATTGCAAAATCTCCATTTTCTAAAAATATCTTTACACCTGAAACCGGAATATCTTTCTCTTCATCAAATAAACCATCATCATCTAAATCTAAATATACCTTTCCTATTACAATACCTTTATCATAAAAATTATCTTTATCTATTTTTACTTCAGCAGTTGCAATATTTGATGTAAATACTTGTTCTAAGTTTGTTTTTCCAACCATTGTAACTCTATTAACATTCTTTCCATCTTTGGCATTCACATTTACACGAGCCATATATACTAATTTTTCACTTTCCACAGATTTAGTTTTATTTTTAACTTTCAATTTTATATGAATTTCATTACCACTTCTTTTTTCTACTTTTTCTAAAACAAAATTTTCTGGAACTTTTACACTATTCTCAATAAAATCCATTCCTTTTGGTAGAATATCTATAAACTCAATTTCATAGAATTGTTCATCTAAATCATTTTTTATTATAACTTCATACTTCACCAAATCTCCAATAGATGCTGATGCTGTTTTAGAAATTTTTTCAATTAATATATTTTGATCTTTTTTATAAATTACACTATTTCTAATTTCATCATACTTTTTTCCATTGTAATTTACTTCTAAAGCGATGCTTCCTTTTTCGATAGCTCCAATATGCTTTGCACCTCTTATATAAAGCTCTACTTTTTTTTCTCCATCATAGTTCAAATCCTCTGTTTTATATTTTTTTAAAACTTCATCATAGATTAGTTTAATTTTTTCTCCATCAATATACAATTCAACTGTTGAAAAATCTACATTTTTATCCAAATCAACTGTAAAATATATATCTTCTTTCAATAAGTTATCCAATTTTAAAGTTCCAAGGACACTCAAATCTTCATTTTTATCAAACTCTTGTTCACTATCATTTTCTGGAGCTACTTTTAACTTTAAATCATTTTTTATTAAAAGCTTATTTGTAACCGAACCTAAAACTGCATTATCCTCTTTCTTTACTAACTGTAAAGAGAATAATGCACTTTCTAAATTTATTGTATTTTTTATATCTTCAGCTTCTAAAAAAATCATATATTTTCTGTTACCTTTAAATAAAAAAGAAGAACTCTCAAAATGATTTGATTCATTATTTCCGAGTTCTACAACCTCTCCTGTAGAAAGGTCTATTACAGTAAATTTAATTTTGTTGGCATACATTGAATTTGAAAATGTGCTTCTAAAGTAAAAATTTCTATCCGTTGTGCCCCATACCATCAAATCAGCCTTCAAAAATATCTTATTTGCTGCTGTTAGAGTTTGGTTTTTTATATTTTCTGAATTCTCTGTAAAATCAATATCCTGATATTTAACTGCTGTTATAACTTCATTACTTGAAATACCATTTCCATCTCGAATAGTGTAACGAGCTATATTTATAACTTCAAAATCACTTGATGCAAATAACGCTAAGCATATAAATAGAGAGGATACTATAACTACTACTAATTTTTTCATTATAATATCCCCTCCCTTTTATTTTTTTATTTTAAAACTGTTGCTTATGGACCTACTGGTGGTGTAACTACTGGTGTAGAACCGTTAATTTTTACTGTAAAGTACATATTTACATAATTTCCTGCTTCTAAAGTTGGTAAGTCTACAACTAACTCTCCTCTAGTTCCTTCTGTTGGTTTTGTTAATATAGGACCTGATGTTTGTAAAACACCTGCTGCGTTAAATACCTCGTATTTAGGAATATCTCCTACATCACTATAAGTTATTGTTGTATAGAATGGTACCGTATCTTTTAATTGAATTGAATTTGCATTGTCACTTCCTGTATTTCTAACTTGAATTTTATAATATATTTTATCTCCAGGATTTGCATTTTGAAGATTATATGTCCAAGCATCTGTTGTTTTTAATCTTTGCTGCTTACTTATAGATAACTTTTCAGCTAGAACTTTTGTACTATCTGTTGCTGATGTAACTGTTGGCACTGTTGAATATGTACCTTGAGTTACATTTGGTGTTATTGTTGTTACATTTGTAGTTCCTGCAACTGCTCCAATTGGTGCATAAACTTTAGAGAAGATTGTAACTTGCTCTCCTGCTTTTAATCCACCAATAGTTGCAAAATCAACAAACGGTATATCTGTCCCAACTTCATAGATTCCATTTTTATTAACGTCTAAAAATAATTCTGTTCTCCATTGAGCTATACTCTCTGTTGTTCTCAATGTCACAGAACTCGCAATCCCATCTCCTTCTAAAACATTTCCATTATTTCTAACTTGGTGAGTATATACAATATTTCCACCAGCATAAGTTTCACCAGTTAAGTTAGGTATAATTTGTACACTTCTTATAGCGTTTATACTTAAAGAGTCGTACTTAATATCTCTAGCACCTGTAGTTAAAGATGTAACTCTGAAGTATAAAGGTACAACTGCTGCTACCGCTGTAGAAGCTACAGTAACTTCAGCATCTATTCTTTGACTTCCATTTGGTAAAATTATACCTGTTCTTGTTACCTCTGCTCCTCCACCTTGCTTGAATTTAACTACTACTCCTGCAGGTAAAGTCATATCAGAGAAATCAGCTTTTGTACTTACTTCTAAAGTATATTGATCTTGAACATATGAACTCGTGTTATTTACATGAAGTACAAATGCTCCTGTTGCTCCTGGATTTAAATTGATTTGAGTTACTGGATTTCTCTCAGGTCCTAAACCAAGTCCTGGTGCTGTTGTTGGTTCCTCAGATAACGAGACGTTATTTGTTAAGTCAACTGTTGTAACAGAAACTGTTCCTACAGTATCGTTTGCTTTAACAACATAAGTTGGTGTATAAGTACTTGTTGCGTTTTTAACTATTTTATAGTTTGATCCTGGAGCCGACATGTTTGTAGGTAAAGTTGCATATAGAATTACATTTACAGAGTTAGCTTCTCCTGGTAAAACTAATCCTGTATCTATTTTACCATCTCCATTTGTATCTAAAATAGGTCTTTCAACTAAGTTCTGACCCTCTTTAGCTTCCATAGCTAATCTAAATGTAGTTCCTGTAGGGAAGAATTCATCTGATAATGTTATAGAATATCTTTCAGAAGCATTTGCCTCATTTGTAAATTTATTAACGAATCTTAAAGTTTCTCCAGCTTGACCTGTTGGAATATGATGCCCATCAAATTTAGCTTGAACATACTTTAAAACTTCATAGTTAACAGTATTTGATGATCTACTAATTGCATCCGCCCCACCTGTTGGTGTAAATCTATAAGTAGCCGTATTTGGAATTAGCTTTACTGACGTCTTAGCGGGAACAACAACCTTAAACTCTAAATACCCATTTGGTGTATTTAATTGTTTATTACCAGGGATACCACCTGGTAGTTCGAAGTCAATTGTATTAGTTGCTGCAGTATACTTATATTTAATAGGTTGTGCATTTTGAGAATCGAACTCATTATCATCAGCATCTGTTAAAACTGTATCTATCCCATCAAAGTTTTTCCACTTTGCACTTCCTGATACATATTTAAAATCAGCGTCTAATTTATCCGATAAACTAAACAGTGTTGCTACATTTGCTAGTAACGGATCATCATTTGCTATTTTTAAACTTATTGTTATCTCATTATCATTTTCAGATGTTCCACTTGATTTATTTAAAGCTTTATATACAATAGCATTTCCACCTGTTTGGAAGTGAATTGTTTCAGAAACTTGAACCTCTGGTAAATTAACATTTCCTTTCGATTTAGCATAGATATAGCTCGAAACTCCACCCATATCATCAGTTAATTTTGTAGGAACTACAACTAAAATACTAACTCTACTACCTGATGCAAGATTATTTACTGGATATTTCCCGTTCACAGCTACTAACTCTGTTTCACCAGCATCTATTATACCATTACTGTTCAGATCTAAGTAGAATTTAACTCCTCTATCTGCTTCATATCCGTGTCTTAAATCATACGAATCTACTATATTACCTGTATTTGTTAAAGTATGGTTAAATACAGCTATATTTCCTCTAGTAATTGTTGTTTCTCTATCCGGTGTTAATACTAAGTTATAAGCTGAATTAACTCTAGTTATAACAATATTCGATTGTAAATATTTTTGTACATTCGCTTCTGTAAAGTACGATACGTACGCCTGGTTTCCTATGTCTGTATTAGCTGGTGGTGTTTCAGTTGTTACACCATAGGCTTTTGCTCCAGCAGCAAGAGAAAGCAGTAACGCTAATTTTAAACCAATTTTTTTACTCATATAATCTCTCCCTCTTAAATTTTTTTATGTTACCAAAATCTTTACTAATTAGTTAACACCTCCATTCACTTTGACTTGAATCTCTAAATTCAGAGATTCTCCGGGCTCTAACTTTTCAATATTCCAACTTACTAATCTATATTGAGAATCGTCAACTGGAACACCATCTTGCATTATTGGATAAGGTGAAAAATCTCTTTCATTTATAGACACAAGATAATTTTTTGGATCCCCTTCGTCTGGTATAAAAGTCGTTCCTGCAGGTACTGGAATTGTTGGACTTATTCTTTCCAACGCCTCTTCCGTTCCGTTTGAAATAAAGAAATTATATCCTATTATATCTCCAGGAGTTGCTTCAGTTGCTTCAACTTTACTTTTCACACCATCCTTATCCACTAATACTTTGTAACTTGTTAACTCTGTTTTTACCTCTGCAAAAATCGTAGTTACCAAAACTAGAAATAAAACCAATATTCTTTTCATAAAATACCCTCCTACGTTTATTTTGTTTTATAATTTTTATTTTAAAATTGTTTTTAACTCTGAATACTGATTGGTTACCCTTTCAATTTCTTTTTCAATACTTGGATAGTTTTCTGCTATCGCTCCTTGAATATATAAAGTTGATAAACCATTTGCTAAATGTAATATGTGATCTTTTTTCAAAGATATATTAACTAGTGTTTCATCTTTTGGATCCCCAATCTCTTTTAAAAGAATCTCTCTTCCTCTTATTCCGTCAGAGAAAATCATAACACCTTGAAATGCACGTGGCTCTTTGCTCTGTGGAAAATCTATAAGTATTTTTTGAACTAAGGGAATCTCTAAAGGGTCCTCTGCTTTAAATCCTGCACTTTTAGCAATCCATTCATTAGCAGTATCAATTACTTTTTTAAATTCTACATAATCAATTCGTAGTCCATCTAATATAACCATCTCTGTTTTTTTCTCTAAATCCATAATAACTCCAAGACTCAGATAATCTGCATCCTCTAATTTTGTTGGAATTATTGGAATAACTAAGTTTTTACCAGTTACATAAGAAACAACATCATTTGACATACTTCCACTAAACTTATATTGAACTCCTTTCACCTCTTTATAAAGATTTAAAATCTGTGTTTCAATTTTTTCAACATCCTGCGAAACTCCAATAAAAGTATTTTTACTTTTAACTTCAGTTGAAGGTTTCTCTGATGTATTACACCCTAAAAATTGAATCAAACATACAAATAAAAAAAATTTCTTCATAAGCTCCCCTCCATGTTCTTTTTTATTCCTATTTTCTTGCTCAATTTTACGGAATAAAAATGTCCGTTCCTTGTCATTCTATCTTCATTTTTTATTTTTATATATTTAAAATTACATTTATTAAATTTATTTTTATCTATCAAAATAATATATATAAGGAATTTTTATAAAAAATAAAATTACTAAAACTTTTTTTCAAAAAAATTGAATTTTTTTATCAAATATTTTTTAATGTTTTTTTATGTACTTTTATTTATTTTTATTTTTCATATTTTTTGTTATATTAATAACAATTTTAAAAAGAATTTTCATTTTTTTTGGTATATAATTTCTAAATGATTAATTAATATTAAAGGGGGAATTCTTATGAAATGGTTAAACAAACTACTATATTTTTCAAATAAAAATCTGAATTCAACAAATCAAAAAATAACCGAAAATGACATTCAAAAAATTCAATATTGTCTATCTGTATCTAAAAATGAAAATGGCTTTCTAGCTCTTTTGAATGATAAAAAGTTCTTCTTTTATCCTGAAAACTCTGAAAATTGTTGTTTTATTATGTATGGTGAAAAAGGTAGCTCCTACATTGCTATGGGAGATCCTATAGGTTATGAGGAATTCTTTGAAAAAGCTATTAAAGAATTTAAAGAATTTTGTAAAAAAAGAGAGAAAAAATGTATTTTTTACGAAGTTGATCATTCTTATATTGGAAATTATTTAAAGAATAATATGATTATCTCAAAAATAGGTGAACGCGGGAAAATAATTCTTAAAAATTTTAGTCTTGAAGGCTCTGATATGAGAAAACTTAGATATTCATATAATCACTTAGCTAAAGATAACTATATCTTCAAAGTTATAACAAAACATAATAATTCTCATGTTTTAGAAACTCTTTCAAACATCTCAAAAGAATGGTTAAAAAGGAAAAATGCATCTGAAAAAAAATTTTCTATTGGACATTTTAATGAAGAGTATATCAAAAATTTTGATATAGCTATCGTTGAAAAAAATGGTGAAATTATTGCTTTTACCACTCTTTTTGGAACACCTAATAAGGAGTGTTTAACTCTTGATCTTATGAGACATAGAGGAAATCTTGAAAACGGAGTTATGGAATTCTTTTTTGTTTCTCTCATTCTTTATGCTAAAGAAAATAACTATGCGGCTTTTAGTTTAGGAATTGTTCCTCTTTCAGGAATAGATAAACATATTTTAACTCCATATAAAAGTGTAGAGCATTTTATTTTTAATCATGAAAAACACTTTTATAATTTTAAAGGTTTAAAACTATTTAAAGATAAATTTAAACCAGAATGGGAACCTGTCTACATAGCTTATGCTGGACATCTAATATTTCCTCTTGTATTAAAAGATATTGTTTCTTTAACTAGCGGTGGAATAGTTCAAGCAATTCATAAAACTGATGAATCATAATTTAAGGATGTGATTTTATGAAATATATCAGCTCTGAAAATAATAAACATGATAATAGTTCTATTTTGAAATTGTTCTCTCAAGCCAATATTGAAACTATTTTCTCAACTTTGAATACCTCATTAAGTGGCTTATCTAAAACCCAAAGTGAAACTTTATTAAAAGATATCGGAATAAATGAGATTGTAAAAGAAAAAGTAAAGCCTTGGTATATTCAACTTTTCTTAGCTTTTATAAATCCATTTAATTTAATTTTATCAATATTAGCTGGAGTTTCATTTTTTACAGATATAATCTTTGCTCAAAAACATGACCGCTCTTGGTTCTCTATAGTTCTTATTTTTTCAATGATTCTAGTCAGTAGTCTTATAAAATTTGTTCAAGAGTATAAATCTTCAAAAACTGCTGAAGCTCTAAAAAACCTTATTACAACAACTGTAAGTGTTATAAGAGATAATACTTCAGAAGAGATAAATATGAAACTTCTCGTTCCTGGTGACATTGTTAAACTTGCTGCTGGAGATATTATTCCCGCAGACATAAGAGTTATATCAAGCAAAGATCTTTTTCTTAGTCAATCTGCTCTTACAGGAGAATCCGCACCGATAGAAAAAAATTCAATTTTGCATTCTAGTGACGCTTCAATTGCCGATTTAACAAATATTTTACTTATGGGAACAAATGTCTTAAGTGGCAGTGCTACTGGTGTAGTGTTAGCAACTGGTAAAAATAGTTATCTAAATGCCATTGGTGAATCTTTGAAGAATAGTTCAACTACAAATAGCTTTGAAAAAGGAATTGATGATATCTCTAAGCTTCTTATTAGATTTATGATTATTATGGTACCTATTGTTTTCTTTATCAATGGTTATTTAAAAGGTTCTTGGTTTGAAGCTTTCCTTTTCAGCATCTCTGTTGCTATAGGATTGACACCTGAGATGTTACCTATGATTGTAACTGGTAATCTTACAAAAGGTGCCATTGAACTTTCAAAAAAGAAAACAATTGTAAAAAAACTTGATGCTATACATAATTTTGGTGCTATGAATATTCTTTGTACAGACAAAACTGGAACTTTAACTCAAGATAAAGTTGCTGTTGTAAAGTATATAAATTTCAATGGTGATGAGGATGATTATGTTTTATATCTAGCTTATCTTAATAGTTATTTCCAAACTGGACTTAAAAATCTTATGGATAGAGCCATTTTAGAGTTTGAAGAGGAACACTACGGAGTAAAACATGAGTTTAAAAAAGTTGATGAGTTACCTTTTGATTTCGAACGTAGACGAATGTCTGTTATTCTAGAGGATAATAACAGTAATCGATTTATGATTACCAAAGGGGCTATTGAAGAGATGCTACATGTTTCAAATTTTATTGAGATAAATAATATAACTCAGCCGATGAATCAAAAAATCAAAGAAAAAATTATAAATATTGTTTCTAAACTAAACGAAGATGGCATGAGAGTAATTGGAATTACTAAAAAATCTCTTTCTCAAAATAGAGAACTTAATTTTACAATTAAAGATGAATCTGAAATGAGTTTTATAGGAATGTTAGGTTTTTTAGATCCAGCAAAAGATGGTGTCAGTGATGTTTTAAAAAATCTAAATGAATATGGTGTGGATATAAAAATATTGACAGGTGATAATGAGCTTGTCACTCGAAAAATTTGTAAAGATATCGATTTGAAAATAACTGGTTGCTTAAATGGAAACACACTCGAAGTTTTAAATGATACTCAATTGAAAGATTTATTGAAAACTACTAATATTTTTTGTAAACTTTCTCCGATAGATAAAAGTAGAATTGTAAAACTTCTAAAAGAGATGGGAAATACAGTTGGATATATGGGAGATGGAATCAATGATGCCCCAGCTTTAAAACAGTGTGATGTGGGTATCTCTGTAGATACAGCTATGGATATTGCTAAGGAATCTGCTCAAATAATTCTTTTAGAAAAGGATTTGTCTGTTCTTTTAGAAGGAGTTATTGTAGGTCGAAAAATATATACTAATATGATTAAATATTTAAAAATGACAGCTTCATCTAATTTTGGAAATGTTTTCAGTGTTGTTTTGGCAAGTGCATTTTTACCATTTTTACCAATGCTTCCAATACAGATACTTTTCCAAAACTTATTATATGATATATCTCAAATTTCTATTCCTTGGGACAATGTTGATAAAGAGGAAATTATTACTCCTAAAAATTGGAATGCTAAAAATGTTGCAAAGTTTATGATTTATATTGGCCCTCTTAGCTCTGTGTTTGATATATTAACATTCTTATTAATGTTTTGCATTTTTAAAGCCAATACTGCTGCTACTCAAGATCTTTTTCACACCGGTTGGTTTATTGAAAGTATTATCTCTCAAACTCTTATAATTCATCTTATAAGAACTAGAAAAATTCCGTTTATACAGTCTAATGCAAACGTAAAAGTTATTCTTTTAACAACTACAATTATGATGTTTGCTATATTTGTTCCTTATAGTAAACTAAGTACCACATTAGGGTTTGTACCTCTTGCAAGCAGCTACTATTTCTGGTTATTCTTAATAATCCTAGGGTATTTCTTAATAGTTCTAGTAATGAAAAAATATTTTATAAAAAAATTTAATGACTGGTTATAAATACTTAAAAATAAAAAGGAGGTATCTTTTAAATCTTTAGATATCTCCTTTTTATTTATTTTTTATATGCATTGACTCTTAAAAGTTCATCTAACCGAACAAACTCATAATTCTGTTCTCTATAATATGGAATAAGAACTTTTAATGCTTCATATGATGTATATTTATCTGGCTGAGTATGCATAAGTATTATACTTCCATTCTTCGTTTGTTTTTTTTGTATCTCTACAATTTCTTTTACAGTTTTTTTAGAGTTCCAATCCTCCCCATCTACATTCCAAAGAATAATATCCATCCCTATTTGTTTTACGGCTAATTTTACATTTGCTGTATTTATTCCATAGGGTGGACGATATAATGTCGGGGTTAAGCCTATTATATCACTTATATATAAATTAGTTTTCTCTATTTCTTTAACTATCTCTTCCTTTGATGCCTTCTGAAAATTTAAATGACTATAACTATGATTTAATACTAAATGTCCATCATCAAATGTTTTTTTTACTTGATCTTTTTTAGCTTTTATATTTCTTCCTATAAAAAAGAAAGAAGCTTTTATCTCTTCCTCTTTCAATAAGTTTAAAATTTTAGATAAAGATGTATCATTCGGACCATCATCAAATGTTAAAGCTATCTTTTTTTCTGCACTGCCACCACAAAAATATATATTTCCAGCACCCCATGCTTTAGTAACACTTAAAATTAGTATCAATAAAATCGATAGTTTTTTTCTCATAACTTTCCCCCTATGTATCTATTCTTTGCTTTACTCCTCCCTTAAATACTTGTCATGTTATTTTTACCATCTTTATTATATATATCCTTGTTTGACTTTTATAATTCTATTTATTTATTATTTTATAAAGATAGATTAAATCATTACTATCACTAAATCTAGCATATGATTCTGTATACTCAATATTGTATTTATCTTTATTTTCAAAAGATGAATCTTTAGATAATATATAAAACTCTTCAGGTAACTCTGTCTTTTCCGTTAGTGGATAGATATTTTGCCCAACACTCCAAACATCATCAATAGAGAAATCAGAGGAATATATTTCAAAACTTTTTTTATTTTTTTGTAAAGTTTCTAAAGATTGTATAGATACACTTTTTTTGCTTCTAATATCTTTTTCTATTATCCATGTTAAACTAGAATTTACCAATATCAATGACAATCCAGTCAAATAGATAACTCGCTGTTTTAATATATTTTTATTTTTCGAATACGACTTAATCAGCACAAATAGTAAGACCAAAAATGGAATTGCTAAATAAAACATATTAAATCGTTTCCAAAATACAAGTCCAATTCCACCGATAGCTACAACAAATAACAACCAGCTTTGAACTCTAAATAATAATTTATCAAATTTCTCCAAGATATTCCAGTCTGTATTCAAATAATAGTTTAAAACCACCCCTATAGGAATTGAAGACACAATATAAATTGGGAACCCATATCTTTCCTTCTTCATTTTTACAACTGAAAGAAACAGAAACGTTAGAACTGTCCAAATAAATCCAAATTTAAAGATTTTATTTTTATTTTCGTTTTTAAAAGACCACTTTCTTAAAAATGTAGCTACTGAAAAGAATATCCAGCCACCCATAAATAGGAAATAGTTTAAGTAGAAAAAGAATCCTCTCACATGCTTGCTTGACCATGTATCCTTTTCTTTCATCATAACAGATAGAAACAAATCTTTATTCTCTATCAGCATAGCTATTGGCCAAATAGAAGCTAATGCAATTCCTATAGCTAAATACCCAGCTATTCTCCACTTATTAATTTTCAATGTTTTAAAACCAAAAATTACTCCATATGAAATTAAAAATGGAATAAACATTCCATACAAAGCAACGGGTCCTTTACTCAACAGTGATGAGCCTAAAAAAACTCCTGCTAAAAATAGATAAGTTTTTTTTTCGCTTCTCAGATTTTTAATTAAATAAGTTATCGAACCAAACATAAATATATATGGATATGCATCCCAAGCGTTTTCAGATCCAACTTTCGTCAACATAAATGTTGTACTTGCTATGAAAGCAGATATAAAGGCTAGATTATCATCTTTTGATAACTCTTGAACCATACGGTAAATAAAAAATATCAATAAAATAGAACAAAGTGCAACTGGAATTCTTAAAATCCATTCATCTGAAAAATTCCCACTCATTTTCATTACAATTGCAGTTAACCATGTTGGTAGAGGTGGCTTTTCGAAACGGTACTGGCCATTTAGAGTTGTCACAAGCCATTCATTATTAAGAACAATCTCTCTTGCTGTTATAAAGTTTCTAGATTCCATAAGGTCAGCTTTTCTAACCCAAATTGTTGAAAAAAATGAGATAAAACTCAACCCCAAAAGTGATAAAAGTTTTTTATCCTTAAACATAAACTCCTCCTAATTTTAAATAATTATGTAATCTTTTATAAGTCAAATAATAATTTTATTGTTGTCCCAATATTTGGAGTACTCGATATTCTTATATCTAATTTTAAAATATTAACTATCCTCTTAACTATAGACATTCCAAGTCCATGTCCTGCAATCTCCTTACTTCTAGATTTGTTAGCTCTAAAAAATCTATCATATATATGGTGTAACTCTTCTGGTGTCATTCCTATTCCTTGATCTTCTATTGTTAATTCTGCTCTGTTTTCCTCTTCATTATTTGAAAGAGATATTACAATAGGATTATCTTTTCCGTATTTAATCGCATTTTCTAAAAGATTTTTTACCAATAACTTTATTAATGCTTCATCAGATTTTATGATTGTGTATTCTGGGTTAAATATTATATCTGCTTTAGGATATTGATGCTTCAACCCAGATATACACCCTAAAATAATCTCTGAAAATTCAATCTCTTTTCTTTCGCTACGAATATCGGATTCTTTAGCTATAAAAAGAAGTTTTTCAATTAAAAGATTCATATTTTTAGTTTCGTCCTCTATTGAAATTAATGCTTCATTGAAAACTTCAGTATCTTTTTTTCCCCAACGTTTTATCATATCAATATAACCACTTATTATAAATAACGGCGTTTTTAATTCATGAGATGAGTTGTGAACAAATTCTATCTGTTTTTTATTTTGCTCATCAAGTCTAAGTAACATCTCCTCATAAGAATCTATAATTGTGTCAAACTCTTTAAAATAATTTGTTGGCTTTATAACTTCTAAATTTTCTAAAGTTATATTTGAATTTAATTTTTCTAATAATGAAAGCTGTTTATCAACTTTTTTCAAGAGGCGATTAAAAGCAAAACTCGAAATTGCAACAGTTACTATAAGCCCGGCCAGAAAAATATATATCATATCAAAGAAAAACTTTTTTTCGTCTCCTAAATTTTTTACAAGTATAACTGTAAACGTTTCTCCATCTTTATTTTTCAGTTCATTTTTTAAAACTAGATAATCATACATGTGAATATTTGTAACCTTATCTTCAATCGCAAAATTTAGAATCTTTTTATCTTGAGTTTCTGAATAGATATGATCTTTATATTTTATAGTTATCTTTAAATCTTCAAGAGATGGATTCTCAACTCTAAAAAGACTATTTACAAGGTCTCCTTCAAATATCTCCATAGATTTTGAACTTACCTCTTCTAAGATTTCATATTTCAAAAAAGCCATAGCATTTCTCATTGTATGCTTTGATGAGTTTATAAGATACTTCCCTGTTATTGAAAGGGATATTGTTAATACTGCTGCAAATAAACAGATTGTTTGAATCGAACTTCTTCTAAGAGTTCCAGAAAGTGTTTTCAAATTAATCCTCCTTTTTTAATGAATATCCAAAACCACGAATTGTTTTTATATATCTATTTTCAGGATCTAATTTCTTTCGAAGTGATTTTATATACATATCAATAATTTTTCCATCTCCAAAATAATCATACCCCCATACATTTTCTAAAATATTTTCTCTAGTTAAAACGAGATTTTTATTTACCATTAAATAGTGAAGTAAATTGTATTCAGTCTTAGTTAAAACAATTGCAACTCCACTTACCTCTACCTCTTTTGTTGTAAGATCTAACGATATCTCTCCAAACTTTAAAATTTTCTTATCCACTACTGATTGTTTATTTCTAAATATCACTCTCATTCTAGCTAAAAGCTCACCTATAATAAACGGCTTAGTTATATAATCATCCGCTCCTAAATCTAAAAGAGCAATCTTACTAAAAATTTCATCTTTTGCTGTCAAAACTATGATTGGAATGTTTGACTCTTTTCGAATCGTTTTACAAACCTCTTCTCCATCCATAAGAGGTAACATTAAATCTAAAAGAATCAACGAATAACTTTTCTCTCTAAATAATTCCAATCCCACTTTACCATTTTCCGCTAAATGTACATTATATCCTTCATGTATCAATTCTAACTCTAAATATCTTCTAATTTTTGGGTCATCTTCTATTATCAATATCTCTTTTTTCATTTAACATCATCCTCCATGTTGAATCATTTTTTATATTATAAAATAAAAAAGTAAAAAATTGGTAAAATTTATTTTTTTAGTCTCAAAAAGGATATTTTAATTTTTTTTGAAGAAATATAGGATATTTTTAAAAATTTACTAAAAATTTACTTTTTGAACTTATAATGGAAAAAAAACAGGAGGCAAGGATGGAAATATCAGCAGTAATACCCGTATACAACGAGAAGGATAATATTTTACCTATGGTTGAGAGAATCGAGACAGCATTTCAAAAAGGTTTTAAAAAATATGAGATTATATTTGTAAATGACGGTAGTAATGATGGAAGTTATGAAATTTTAAATAAGTTAAAAATAGAAAACTCTAACGTAAAGGTTTTTCATTTTGTTAAAAATAGTGGACAAAGTGCTGCTATTGATGCAGGTTTTCAAAGAGCTGAAGGAGATTTAGTTCTGATGATGGATGGAGATTTACAAACAGATCCTGAGGATGTATATAAGCTTTTAGAATATATTCCTGAATATGATGTTGTCAATGGAAGAAGAGCCACAAGAGAGGATGGTTTCAAAAGAAAATTAGCTTCTAAAATTGGAAATGGTTTTAGAAACTTTGTAACTGGCGATAATATTCAAGATACTGGTTGCCCTTTAAAACTATTCAAAAAAGAGGTTGTTAAATCATATAAGATGTTTAATGGAATGCATAGATTCCTACCTACTTTAGCAAAATACATGGGATATAAAGTAACAGAAGTTCCTGTAAGACACTACGATAGATTACACGGCGAATCTAAATATAAAGTTTTTGGAAGAGGATTCAAAGCTTTCAAAGATGTATTTGCAGTAAGATGGATGAAAAATAGAATACTTACATGGAAAATAGAGGAGTAATATGAATATAAACAATTGGAATATATTTTTAATAATTGGATTCATTGGACAAGGCCTTTTCTCAATGAGGTTTATTATTCAATGGATAGCGAGTGAGAAAGCAAAGAAAAGTGTAATTCCTTTTTCTTTCTGGATTTTTAGTTTACTTGGAAGTATTTTACTATTAATTTATGCTTTATATAAAAAAGACCCTGTTTTCATACTTGGTCAAGCACCAAATGTTTTGATTTATTCTAGAAATATATACTTAATAAAAAAAAGAGGAGTTGAATAATAGATGAAAATTCTTATAACAGGTACTGCTGGGTTTATAGGTTCACATCTTGTAGAAAAACTATTGAGTTTAGGACACGCAGTTATTGGAGTAGATAACTTCCATGAGTTCTATTCTTTAGATATAAAGATTAAAAATGTTTTAGAAAGTACAAATAAAATTGAATATCTTGATGAGATTTTATCAGAGGACAGTAAAGAGAAGAAAATAAACTCACTACTTCAAAAAGTAAACTCAAATGAATATTTTTTAGA
>NZ_JRJZ01000188.1:0-41380 GCF_000800875.1 Cetobacterium sp. ZWU0022 | reverse complement strand
AAAATAAACTCACTACTTCGAATAGTAAGATCAGATTTTTTTAGATTACAGTAAAGAGAAGAAAATAAACTCACTACTTCAAAAAGTAAACTCAAATGAATATTTTTTAGAGTACTGTGACCTTAAAGACGCTGAAAATTTAAATAAGATATTTAAAAATAATCAAATTGATATGGTTATAAATCTAGCTGGATTAGCTGGAGTTCGTCCATCTTTAGAAAATCCTATTGAATATGAAAAAGTTAATATTGGTGGCTATCTAAACCTTTTAGAGTGTTGTAAAAAATACAATGTAAAAAGATTTATTCAAGCTTCTTCAAGCTCTATATATGGAGATAATAAAGTAGTTCCATTCAAAGAAACTGATATTGTAGACTTCGCTATCTCTCCTTATGCTGCAACTAAAAAATCGTGTGAAGTTTTAGGTCATGTTTATTTCAAACTTTATAATATTGATAGCTTACAATTTAGATTCTTTACAGTTTATGGACCAAGACAAAGACCTGATTTAGCTATTCACAAATTTATTGATAAAATTTATAAAGATGAGAGTATTCCTGTTTTTGGAGATGGAGAAACATATAGAGACTACACATATATTGATGATATCATTGACGGTGTTGTAAAAGGTGTTCAATATTTAGAAAAAAATAAAAATGTTTATGAAATCATAAATTTAGGTGAATCTGATGCTATCTCTTTAAACTTTATGATTGAAACAATTGAAAAACATATGAATAAAAAAGCCAAAATAGATAGACTGCCAATGCAACCAGGGGATGTTAAAAGAACATTTGCAGAGATAGATAAAGCTAAAAACCTTCTAGGATATAATCCTACTACAAAGTTTGATGATGGAATCCAAAAGTTTATAAGATGGTATTTAGGAGGAAAATAGTATGAAAATCACAGTTATTGGAACTGGTTATGTTGGTTTAGTTCAAGGAGTTATTTTAAGTGAGTTCGGACATAAAGTAATATGCTTAGATATAGACGAAAAGAAAATTGAAAATTTAAAAAATGGAATTATTCCAATATATGAACCTGGTTTGAAAGATATTTTAGATAGAAATGTAGAAGAAGGTAGACTAAAGTTCACAACAAATAAAGAGTATGCTTTAGAAAACTCTGAAGTTATTTTTATTGCTGTTGGAACTCCGCCTGCGGATGATGGGTCTGCTGATTTAACTTATGTTTTAGATTGTGCTAAAGATATTGGAAAAAATATAAAAGATTACGTTGTTGTTGTGAATAAATCAACTGTTCCTGTTGGAACTGGAGATCTTGTTGAAGAAACTATAGAGAATGAATTGCTTAAAAGAAAGTTAAATTTAGAATTTGATGTGGTTTCAAATCCTGAATTTTTAAGAGAAGGGAAAGCTGTTAATGATTGTCTAAGACCTGATAGAGTTGTTGTTGGAACAGAAAGTAAAAAAGCTCAAGTTATAATGAAAAAAATATATGATGTTTTATATATAAATAAAACTCCATTTGTCTTTACAAATAGAAGAACTTCTGAGATGATAAAATATGCCTCTAATGCATTCTTAGCTGTAAAAATATCTTTCATCAATGAAATTGCTTTATTAGCTGAAAAAGTTGGAGCTAACACACAAGAAATCGCTCAAGCTATGGGTATGGATGGTAGAATATCTCCTAAGTTTCTACATTGTGGACCTGGATATGGTGGGTCATGTTTCCCTAAAGATACAAAAGCTATTGTTGAGATTGGAAAAGAATATGGAGAGGATATGAGTGTTATCGCTGCTGCTATCTCAGCAAATGAAAAACAAAAACAAAAAATGGTTGACAAAATAATCAGAGAAATGAATGGAGTCTCTGGAAAAACAATTTGTGTATTAGGATTATCATTTAAACCTGATACAGATGATGTTAGAGATGCACCAAGTATCGATATAATTAAAGGTTTGATTGAACATGGTGCAAATATAAAAGCTTACTGTCCTAAAGGAATTGAGGAAGCTAAGTGGAGATTAAAATCTTATAATGATAAAATAAAATATTATAAAGATGAAGAGAGTTGTACTCAAGATGCAGATGCGATAGTTTTAATGACAGAATGGAATCAATTTAGAGGAATTAATCTAGAAGAGTTGAAGAATAGAATGAATGATAATTTTTATTTTGATCTAAGAAATGTACATACTAAAAATTGCAGAGTAAGATCATTATTCAAATATTATCCAGTTGGGCAAAAATAAAACTTAAACTAGAGGAGAATTTATGTATCTAAAAATTGATGAAAACAAACAAAATAGAGAACGTTATAAACTATTTTTTATAATTTATTTTTTATTTATGATATGCCTCACTTTCTTTAGAGCCCCTGATTTAAGAAATGAACTAAAATATTTTTTAATTACAGATCAAATGTTAGCAACTAAGAACTTTGTAGTTTTAGGATATTTTAATGAACTTTATCCTGATAAGCCCCCAATTTATTTCTGGCTACTAGGAGTTATTAGAAGTATTAGCAAAGATTCTTTCTATCCATTGGCTTTAATATTTGGAAGTGTCATTCCTGCTTGGATTACAGGAATTTTAGGTTTTAAATTATTCAAACTTTATTGGAGTGAAAAAATGGCATATTTATCTCTTGCTATTTTTATAACACTTCCATATTTATTAGGTATCTCTTTAGTTCTTCGAATGGACTATCTAATGACTGCTTTCATTTTTGGAGCTTTATACATTTTCTTTAAATCATACTCTGAAAAAGATAAAAAGAAAATTAGTTTTCAAAATATATTTCTAATCTATCTATTTATAGCTCTTGGAGTTCTTGTAAAAGGTGGAGCAGCTATAGTTATTACTATACTTACAATTTTAACGTTTCTATATTTAGATAGAAATTTAAAATATTTAAAAAATATAAAACCAATATTTGGATTTGGAGTTATTTTAAATATTCTAGGCTTTTGGCTTTTACTGATCTCAACTTCATCTAATGGGAATGAGTATATATCTCTTCTATTAGGTCAAGAAACTATTGGTAGAATGGTAAAAGCTAAAACTCACACAAGACCAATCTATTATTATATTAAAAATCTTATTTTCACGGTTTTGCCTCTAACACCATTTCTTGTGAGAGGTTCTATAAACAGTTTAAAAAATATAAAACTTAGACATAAATGGAAACTTGTGGATAAGATATCATTAAGCTTATTTCTACCTAATTTACTATTTTTCAGTTTAATAAGTGGGAAACTAGATATCTATTTACTTCCTCTATATTATGGAGTTGTTGTTATTGCCTTAAGATTTATAGAACACGAATGGAGTGGAACAAAAGAATCAATTTGTAAAAAGATATTATATATCAATGTTGGGATAGGAGTTTTATGTGCTGTTGCTCTTCCTTATTATAATAAAAATTACACTATGATGGATGCTATAAAGATATTGAAAGAAAACACTCAAAATGTTTATAGCTACAGATTTAATGATGCTAAAAATATTTTAACTGAAATTAATAAAAAATCTTTAGATGATCTACCATTAGACGAGCTATACAAAATAAATGAAGGAGAACTTCTGCTAGCAAGAAAAAAATATTATAAAGATATCCCACTTCAAAACTTTAAAGAAGTATACTCTAATAACGAATATATAATTTTAATCAGAGAATAACTTCAAACAAAAAAATCCTTCCCTTTTTTAGAAGAGAAGGATTTTTTTATTTTTCAGCTACTATAAATCTAACCACATCGCCTAACATTATATTTCGACTAGTTACCTTTGAAAAACCGGTATTTCTAATGGTTTTTTCAGTTTCTCTTATAAGAGATGTCCCTAATATAAGTTTTGTAAAAATATTTAAAAATCTAAGAGCTAAGTTTATTATTTCATTTTCACTTCTCATGTGTTCTATAAAAACAGCTTTTCCACCAGGTTTAAGAACTCTATACACTTCAGCAATTCCTTTTTCAGGATTAGGAACTGTACAAAATACACACGAGGAAAATACTGAATCAAAAGTTTCATCTTCAAAGCTCATATTTTCAATATCCATATCCAAAAGAGTTATATTTTTCATATCCAATAACTTTGACTTTTTTTTAGCTAACTCTAACATTCCAATTGAAAAATCTATCCCTGTTACGTCAGCATCTTTTGGATAATATTCTAAAGAAGCTCCACTTCCTATTCCAACTTCTAAAATTTTTCCATTTAACATTTGAACAGCATTTTCTTTTATACTTTTCATAGGCATATTTCGCTCTATCTTATCAAATAATTTTGCAATTCTGCTATACTTATCTTTTGTTTGCATAAACTCCTCCTAAAATTGTACCTATTACTGCACTTGTAAATACATCGCTCATCCAATGTGCTGATAAACAAATTCTTGAAACTCCTACTAAAATAGCTAGTAAAAAACACAATATTTTTATAGAGGTTTTTTGAGATTTAAAAGCTAAAAAAGAATAGCTACAAAATGCTACCATCGTATGTCCTGATGGAAATGACATATAAGTTCCTTTAAAAGGAATCTCTCTTTCTAAAATATCTTCAATAAAATAGAATCCAGAGCTGTTCCACTCTAAAAATGGACGACTTCTCATAAATATAATTTTTAAAATAGTTGATATACTCACACCTAAAATCATAACAATTATCATACCTAAACTAGTATTTTCTAATTTTACAATAGATTTTATTTTTGAATATAAAAACATTGGAAAAACTAGTAATGCAACATACTCTGGTTCACCTAGATGTGTAATTATTTTAAAAATTTTTGTATACTCTATATTTAAATCTGGATGAAGAGAAAAATATCCTGTAGGATACTTATTAGAAATAAAAAAAGCCATCTTTTTATCTATAAATAATATCAGAACAAGAATTAAAATCAAGTATAAAATTAAATACTTCAAATAATCTATTTTAAATTCAAATTTTACTGTTAATAAATCTCTTCGTTTTATAAAGATATAGCTAATCAAAAATATCAATAATACTATTCCTAAAAGTTTCATATTCCACTCTCTTATAAATCAGATTTTTTTATTACATAATCTCCAGGTCCTTCATTGTTAGCTTTTTCTAACAATAAAGCCATCTGTTTTTTAAAATGATCTGTTGAATCTGTGGCACCAGCTACACTGTCCATCTTTTCTAAATTTTTTCCAGATTTAAAATAGTTTTCTGGAATCATTTTAGAATACATACTTGGATTCACTCCTACTTTTTTTAACATATCTGTATTATAATTTTTATCTTGAGAAGCTTTTTTTCCACTTTTCTTAATTCTATCATGTGTTGCTTCAACAACCTCACCATTTTTTACAACCATCTCTGTATATGGATACCAAAACCAAATTGAGCCATCACTCACAACAGTATATTTACCATCTTTCAATTGTGCGTTAGCTATACTAGAAATTGCTATCATTAATAATAAAATTTTTTTCATAACTCTATCCTCCTAAAAACTTGATTTTTTAGAAACCTTTACTCATACTTTTAACTTTATTTAAAAACTCTGGAAACTTTTCCTTTGCTTTTACTGGATCTTTATCTGTATTTTCAAATATTATCTTCTTAAAATTCTTTATTCCCATAAATCTAAAGATAAAACGAACATATCTTTCATCCCAAGCTATGAGTGAAAGAGGAAATGGATATGCTCCACCTCTACTTCCTATATAGATAGCTTTTTTATCTTTTAATAGTCCTTTTGGAATTCCATTAGAACTATATCTAAATGTCACTCCTTTTGCAACAATATGATCTATATATGATTTCAAAATTGAAGGAGTTGTTAAATTCCACATAGGAGCACACACAATATATTTATCAAACTCAGAAAAATATATTGCTTCTTCACACATTTTTCCAGAACGTTTATTTATTGCATTAGATAAAGTTTCATAGCTCAAATGTTCCTGTCCTTTTTCATATAGATCCATTATTTCTATTTCGTGAGTTGGATTTTGAATTTTATATTCTTTTATAAATTCCATTCCTGCTCTTTTACTATAAGATTCCTCTATTGGTTTTGGATTGGCTAATATACATAGTACCTTCATAATTATCTCCTTTTGTAACTAAATTTAAAAATATCTTTATTCATATATTTTTACGGTTTTTTTGAAAAAATCCTCTATTATAAATGAAAGTTTGAAATCTATTTTTTTTATGTTACAATAATTTCATAATAAATCTTAAAAGATTGGAGACTCTATGTTAATTAGTAATAACAAAGTTACAATGTATGAAAGTTTAAAAAACTCTATTAATTTATCCGAAGAGATAATTATTAATGTCTCTTTTATTCGTGATAGCGGATTAAAGTTACTAATTCCAGAACTTACAAAAGCTCGTTCTGAAGGTAAGTCTATCAAGATACTCACGAGTGACTATATGAACGTTACAGAGCCTAATGCTTTATATAGATTACTCGATATTCCTGGTGTGAAAATTTTTAAAAATCCTGAAAAACCTTCATTTCATCCCAAAACTTATATTTTTAAAAATAAAAACAATGTTGAAATATACGTCGGTTCTTCAAATATCTCATACTCAGCTTTAATCTCTGGAGTTGAATGGTCATATCAATTTTTTGGAGATACACAAAACAGTGATATCAACAATATATTAACAGAATTTGAAGAGCTATACGAAAAAAATAGTTTCGAATTAACCTTAGATTGGCTCAGAAAATATGAAAAAAACTATAAAAAAAAGGAGTTTCAAAATTATATAGACCCTGACTCTTCAAAGAGTTCAATTGAAGAGATCGAACCAATAAAATTTCAAGTTCCAGCTCTTTATGAGTTATCAAAAACAAGAGAGGAGGGCTTCAATAAAGCTTTAGTGATTGTTGCAACAGGACTTGGAAAAACATACCTATCGGCTTTCGATTCTAAGAATTTCAATAAAATTCTTTTTGTCGCTCATAGAGATGAGATTTTAAAAGATGCTCAAAAAACTTTTGAAACTATCTATTCAGATTCTAAAAACTACGGATTTTTCAATGGATCTACAAAAGAAACAAAAAAAGATATTATATTTGCAAGTGTTCAAACTCTTTCTAAAAATGATTATCTTTCTGAAGATTATTTCTCAAAAGACTATTTTGATTATATAGTTGTAGATGAGTTTCATCACAGTTCAGCTAAAAGTTACTCTGAAATTTTAAACTACTTTAAACCGAAATTTCTTCTTGGATTAACTGCAACTCCTGATCGTGCTGACTCTGGTGATATTTATAAGTTATGTGACTACAATATCGCTTACGAATGCGATCTCAGAGTTGCTATTAATAATGGTTGGCTAACTCCGTTTCAATACTTTGGAATTTATGATGACACTGATTATTCACTTATTCCTTGGCGTGGAGGAAAATATGATTTAGAATCTTTAGAAAACTCATTGATTGTAGAAAAAAGAGTCCAACTAATTTTAGAAAAATATTTGAAATATCGTAAAAAAAGTACTATCGCTTTTTGTGCTAGTGTAAAACATACTAAAGTTATGCATAACTATTTTTTAAAAAATAAAATAAAAAGCGCTATAGTTTTAGGAGAAACTTCTATTTCTGATCGACAAAATATAATTAAGAAATTTAAAGAAGGAAAATTAGATATCATATTCACTGTTGATATTTTTAATGAGGGAATAGATATTCCATGTATAGATACAGTTTTATTTTTAAGACCTACAACTTCTTATACAATTTTCATGCAACAATTAGGTAGAGGGCTTAGAACTTATCCCAATAAACATCACTTAAGAGTTCTTGATTTTGTTGGAAATTATAAAGGTTCTGAATTAAAGCCTTCATTTTTAACTGGATTCAGAAAAAATGGTAATTTACCAAAATCCCCTTTAGATGAAAACTTTATTCTTCCAGAGGGCTGTACTGCTAACTTTGATTTTAAAATTATAGAGCACTTTGAAAATGAGGAAAAGAAAAGAGAGCCCCTTCATCAAAAAATGATTCAAGATTATCTCAATGTTAAAGATTATTTAAAGAAAACACCTACTATTATGGATATCTATACATTTGGAGAGTATCCAGTTTCTCTGTATATAAAAGAATACGAGGGTTGGTATAATTTCTTGAAAACAGTTAATGATTTAAATGAAAAAGAACTACAGTTTACTCAAAAAGCAATCGACTTTTTAAAGCTTTTAGATACAACCGAAATGACGAAATCTTACAAAATTCCATTATTTTTAAGTTTGTTTGAGGTAGAGCCTAAACGAACTTCATCTTTTTTTAAATTTTCTTTAAAATTACATTTAACCACTTTTCATCTCCTCTACCAACTCTCACATCTGATGTTTCAAAAATATCTTCTAAATAAAAGTCACTTTTCTCAAGTAGCTTTGAAAATCTTTCTTTTGTAAAGCATGTAAATTTTCTATCATTTTTTTCATAATCTTGACTTCCAACCTTAAAAGAAGCGTAAACAACTCCATTATTTTTAAGAGAAGTGTATATTTTATTTAAAGTTTCTAAAATCTCTTCGTAAGAAAGATGTAAAAGAGAAGCACAAGCCCACACTCCAATAAATTTATCTTTGAAATCTATATTTTTCATATCAATTACGATAACACCTTGCCCAATATATTTCGAAGCTTTCTCTGCTAAAACTGGTGATAAATCAATTGCTGTAACTTTATACCCTAATTCTATAAAGTATTTTGAATCTCTTCCACTTCCGCAACCTAAATCTAATATTTCACCAGTTTCTTCAGATAAATTTTTAATAAAATAGTTATAGTTGTAACTCATATCCGCTTTAACTGTATCCTTGAAAAAATTTTCTGCATTTTCATTATAAAATTTAACCGACATTATTTTTCCTCCATATACTTTCTATTAAAGTAGTTTATATTACGATAGTTTAATCTATCTAAGATGTTGTTTAATAGCATATAATTATTTTTAATTTCATTATACAACTTTTCATTTAAATAAAAAATATTATTTTTATATTCAAAAAAGTCTTTATTTTTCTCATTTTTAGTCAAATATTTTATAGGATTATCTTTTGCTAAATTCATAAAGTTTTTCAATTCCCAATTTTTCCAATCAGTATGTTTTTTATTATTTAAATCTTTTCCATGCAGTTTATTATCATAAAATTGTTTAAAATACTTTCCTATCTCCTCTAATTCTATACTCTGTTTAGGCTCTACCTCAAATGGAAACAATAAAAGACAAGTTGTAGTAGAGTCAAATGAAGAACTAATATCTTTATACAAAAGTTTCTCTGAGAAAATTAAAGCTACAAATGGAGCTTCTATGTCTGAATTAAAAAAATATGGATTCAAATACTCTTCAACAGTTTTATTGAGACGTTTTGGAAATTGGAAAACTGTAAAAGAGCTATCTGGATTTACATTTAAACTTGGTTCTATTTACTCTAAAGAGGATATCGTCAAAGCGTTACTAATAGCTCGAGCAGAGAAAGGACGAAGGCTTTCACAAAGTGAAATCAACAAAAATAAAGAGCTTCCATCTCTAGAAACAATTTTGAAATTTTTCAAGACTACTAAAATTTCCAAAGTATGGGATGAGATTGAAAAAAACTTAGAAAAAACAACTACCGAAGGAAAAATATACTCTCTTGAGGAGATTAAAGATTTACTATATAAACAATATTGTTTGAAAGGTTCAACTCTAACTATTTCTGAGATTGAAGTTCTCACAAAACAAGGAATTCTTCCTGGCAAAACAACAATATACAGACATTTTAAAACATATAAAATCAAAGAGATTTGGAAAATAATCTTAGAGGAGAAATCAACACATGAATAAAATTAAACAAGTTTTAAAGAAATACTGGCCTTCAGAAAAAGTTAATACTTTCTATGAAAAATTAGAAATCTCTTTTCCAGTATATAAAATAGAGTGTCTCGAATTTTTTATAGAGGATATTTTCATTCAAAATCCAAAAGTTTCCTCTTCTGATATTTTTTCATATACAAAAAATATGGATGCCTTTCTAAATTCTGAAGAGTTTCTCATTGATTTTTTTAAGTGTACAAAAACTTTAGAGGGAGATTTAATCGCATCTAAATTAGAAAATAACCCTTTAGAAGTTGAAAGAATAGTAGAGGAACTCTTGAAAAAAGAGAAAATTAAATTCAAAGAGAATGAAAATCAATTTATTGTTTGGTACCTTTAATCCTTCAATTATAATACTATTATTTAAAGCTATTATGGATTATAATATAGCTTTATTACAATAATTTATTTTAAGAGGGATTTTATGAAGATTGGATATGTTCGAGTCTCAACAGTCGAACAAAATGAAAAACGACAATTAAAAAAAATGAATGAAATGAAGATTGACAAAATATACATCGAAAAAATATCCGCTAAAGATATTAAAGGAAGAACTCAATTAATAACTATGTTAAATGAAGTTGTTGAAGGCGACACCATTTATGTCCACGATTTTTCAAGATTGGCTAGGTCAACAAAAGATCTCCTATACATCACTGAAATTTTAGCTCAGAAAAAGGTGGCTCTTATATCTTTTAAAGAAAATATAGATACTTCGACTGCAACTGGAAAACTAATGCTAACTATGATTGGAGCTATAAATGAGTTCGAAAGAACAAACCTTTTAGAAAGACAAAAAGAAGGGATTTTTCTAGCCAAAGAGTTAGGAAAATATAAAGGACGCAAACCGATTCCTTTTCCCGATAACTGGGAGAATATCTATGTAAAATGGAAAAATAAAGAGATATCGCCCTCATTTGCTATGGAAAATTTAAATCTAAAAAAATCTACATTTTATAAGTTAGCTAAAGAGTGGGAGAGGAAATAATCCTCTCTCATTTTTATCTCTTTTTGAATTACTTTTTTGTAGCTTCAAAAGCCTCTTTAACTTTTAATAATTCACTCTCATTTAAAATCAATTTAAGTCCTAAAAGTGCCAAAGCTTTTCCTCCTAAAATAACAGCTTCATCTCCAGCTAAAGAACCTGCTGCATCATTAAACTCATGAGTGTGTCCAATAACACATGAATCACAAATTTTAATATTTGGATGAATTGTTGGAACAATGTGACTTACATTTCCAACATCTGTTGAACCCATACTTTTCTTAGAATCCACTAAAACTTCTACTCCTAACTTTTTCATAACATCAACATAAAGATCATCAAAATATCTTGTTTGAACTAAGTTATCAACTCTATTTTGGAAACTAGAAACTTTCGACTTACATCCAGTCATAAGAGCAGCACCATCTGCTATATCCACAATTTTTTGTGTAACCTCGTCACACCCCTCTTTTGTTGCAGCACGAATATAAAATCTAGCTTTTGTATAATCTGGAATTATATTTGGAGCATCCCCACCATGAGTAATAATCCCGTGAATTTTTATATCTGATGTAACATGCTGTCTCAATGTAGCTATTCCATTGAAAAAATGTAATAAGGCATCTAAAGCATTTTTTCCACTTTCTGGAGACCCAGCAGCATGAGCAGACTTTCCAAAGAATTCAAAATCCAAGGGATTTACAGCCAAACTATTTTTTGTTATTGAATGCTCACTACTTGGATGAATAATCATAGCAGCATCTATTCCTTCAAAAAGATTCTCTCTCACGAATGAACCTTTTGCACTTCCATTTTCTCCTCCCTCTTCTGCAGGGCACCCATATATAACTACTTCTCCTGGGACATTTTCCAAAGAATCAGCAAGAGCCACTCCACCAGCCACACTTATTCCCGCTATAACATTGTGTCCACAAGCATGCCCTAAATTTGGCAAAGCATCATACTCAGCTAAGAACGCAAGTTTTGGATACTCTCCATGAATTGATTTTTTTCTAGCTATAAATCCTGTTTTATGTCCAGCTATATCTCTTTCTACATCAAACCCCTTCGACTCCAAATAGTTTGTTAGCAACTCAGATGCAAAATACTCCTCATTTCCAATTTCTGGATTTTTATGTATATTTTGACTTAAACTTATAAACTCATCTCTATTCTCATTTAAAAAACCTATTATTCTATTTTCCATTTTAAATCCTCCCAATTTTATCTTTTTTATTTTTATTTAAAATACAGCTATTGACGACCCTTTATAATAATCATCTATTATTTTTTTATTCTCAGCAGTTTGATATATCTCTAAAACTCTTTTTATTTCAGGGTTATTTTGATTATCCTCTCTTGCTGCTATAATATTAAAGTATGGTTTCAATCTCTCGTTTTTGAAGTCTTCAATAAATATTGAATCTTGCAGAGGCGAATACCCAGCTTGAACAGCAACCCCATTATTTATAGCTGCCACATCTACATCCTCTATTGATCTTGGAATTTGTGTTGCTACAAGCTCAACAATTTTTATTCCTTTCGGATTAGCTACTATATCTTTAACTCTTGGAAATGCTCCTGCTTCTTTATTTAAAGTTACTAATCCTGCATCTTGAAGTAATAATAGTGCTCTTCCACCATTTGAACTATCATTTGGTATTGCTACTGTTGCCCCATCTTTTAAAGCTGATAAATCAGTTATCTTTTTAGAATATATCCCCATCGGTGCTAAAACCGTATATCCTAAATTTACAATACTTAACTTATGCTCTTTCTTAAAATTATCAAAGTATATCTCAGTTTGAAAAGCATTTATATCTATCTCTTTTTCCTGCAAAGCTAAATTTGGTCTTATATAATCAGCAAAATTTATAAACTTCAACTCTATATTCTCTTTTTTTAATTCATCTCTAACATTTTCC
The DNA here is from genome assembly GCF_000800875.1 of Cetobacterium sp. ZWU0022. Classification (NCBI taxonomy): domain Bacteria; kingdom Fusobacteriati; phylum Fusobacteriota; class Fusobacteriia; order Fusobacteriales; family Fusobacteriaceae; genus Cetobacterium; species Cetobacterium sp. ZWU0022. The sequence goes on along the minus strand of NZ_JRJZ01000188.1, from coordinate 28,641 downwards.
CAAATAACATTCTCATCTCCATTTATTCCTAACTTTACAATCTTACTTCCTGAAGTTACATCTTCTGATTTTTTTCCACAACCTACAACTCCTAAAATAGATAGCACTACTAATAAAATAACTCTTAATTTTTTCATAATCTCTCCTCCGATGTTTCAATTTTTATTTTTTTATTCTTTTTAATATTTTTTCTCCAGACCATTGAATTGCTGTAATCAAAGTCACAAGTATGACAATTGTTACAACCATAATATCCGTTTTAAAATGTTGATATCCATATCTTATTGCAAAGTCTCCAAGACCTCCTCCACCAACAGTTCCTGCCACTGCTGAAAATCCAATCAAACTAACTGTTGTTATAATAAGAGCATATATAATTTCAGGTAGAGCTTCTCTTAGTAAAACTCTATAGATTATTTCAAAAGGTGTTGAACCCATTGAATACGCTGCTTCTATAACTCCTGAATCCACTCCCAGAAGTGCTGATTCAATCTGTCTAGCCACAAAAGGTGCTGACCCAAATATAAGAGGAACAATCGCTCCTTTCAATCCAATAGTTGTTCCCATAAAAAATCTTGTTACAGGAATCAAAGCTGCAAGTAAAATCACAAATGGAATTGATCTAAACACATTTATAATCTTCCCCAAAATACTATTGATTAAGTTATTTTCTAAAATTCCATCTTTTCTAGTCACAACCAAAACTATCCCCATTAAAAGTCCAATCAGCGTTGAGATTGTTCCTGCTATAGATACCATTAACAAAGTTTCTCCCATGGCACGAACCATCTCATCTTGATACTTAATTACATTTTCTAAAGAACTATATAGCTTTTCTACCATCTTTTAAAACCTCCGTGTATATATTATTTTTATTTAAGTAATCTAAGGAATTTTGGATATTTTCCTCTTCCCCTTTCAATTTCACAACCAAGTTTCCTATTGGTGTTTCCTTTATAATCTCTATATTTCCAAAAAGGATACTACCATCAACATCATAATCTCTTGATATTTTTGAAATGTAAGCCTCCTCTGTATTACTACCAACATAAGCTAACTTAATTATTTTTTCATCGCCTTTTACAAGAACTGTGTTTAAATAATCATTTATCTTATCACTGTTGAAAACTGAGGATAAAAACCTTTTTGTTATTGGCTCTTTCGGTCTCGAGAAAATATCTATAACATCCCCCTCTTCTTTTACAAACCCATCCTCCATAACAATAACTCTATCACAAATCTCTTTTATAACCTCCATCTGATGAGTTATCAAAACAATGGTTACTCCTAAATCTTTATTTATTTTTTTTAGTAGTTTTAAAATAGATACTGTTGTTTCTGGATCTAGGGCTGAGGTTGCTTCATCACAAAGGATTATATCTGGATTATTCGCTAACGCTCTAGCTATTCCAACTCTTTGCTTTTGTCCTCCCGAAAGTTGTGATGGATAACTACTTTTTTTATCTTTTAATCCAACTAAATCCAACAAACTATTTACTCTTTCATCTATCTCAGCTTTTGAAAGTCCACTGCCTTTCAATGGGTAAGCTATATTTTTAGCAACTGTCCTACTTCTCATCAGATTGAAATGTTGAAATATCATCCCAATTTTTTTTCTTTTCTCTCTAAGCTCTCTCGCATTTAAAGACCCTAACTCAACTCCATCAATTAAAACTTCTCCAGAACATGGTGTCTCTAAAAGATTTATACATCTCAGCAGCGTACTTTTTCCAGCTCCAGAATAACCTATAATTCCTGTAATCTCTCCTTTTTTAAAATCGAAAGATAGTTCTTTTAATGCCTCAACACTTTGACCTTTACTCTCATAAGTTTTTATAATATTCCTAAGTTGTATCATATCTATCTCCTCCAAATATTTTATATTTTTAATTTTTTGAAAAAATTGTATAAAAAAAAGCTTGAGATTTAATCCCAAGCTTTATGTTAACAACTTTATTCCTTGGGAGCTCTCTTTTTGTAAGCAAAAATGAGTTCGTCCCAAAATTAAAAATTAATTTTTGGTTCCAACTCCCATAGGCATCATATTCATCATTGTAGTTTTTGATATTAAATTATAGTTCATCATTTAACTACTCCTTCGATAAATTATTTTTAAGTATACTAACATATGAAATTTTAGAAGTCAAATTATTTTTTATTTAAAGTTGAATAGTTTGAATATCCACCAGAAATATTATATGCATCGAACCCTGAATTTAAAAGGATATTTTGCCCCATATTTCCTGTAACACCTTTATTGCAATGAACTGCAATTTTTTTACTTTTATCCAACTCTTTTACTTTTTCTCTTAAAGTTTCTAGAGGTATATTTATAGCGTCCTCTATATGTGCCGCTTCGTATTGAGATTTACTTCTAACATCTATAACCAAGAATTCATCTCTTTTCTCTTTCAACTCTTTTGGAGTTACAATTTTATTTTTTCCATTTATAGCATTATCTAAAATCATACCTGTATAATTTACAGGATCTTTTGTTGTTGAGAAAGGTGGTGCATAAGCTAAATCTAGATGGAATAGTTGGTCTACTGTCGCTCCAAATGTTAAAAGTGTTGCAAAAACATCTATTCTCTTATCAATACCATTTTCACCTAGCATCTGAACACCTAAAAGTTTGCCAGTTTTTCTATCTGCAATCGCTTTTATTACCATCTCTCTAGATGCTTCTAAATACTCTGTTTGATTTGGTTTTATATTGTGAATTATCTCGATTGAATATCCTTTTTCTAAAGCTTCTTTCTCATCTAATCCAGTGCTAGCAAAGGCCATATCAAATATTTTGAAAATTGACGTTCCTAAAATGCCTTTAAACTCTAAATTTCCACCAGTAAGTCTATCTCCTAAAATACGTCCCATCTTATTTGCTGTTGACCCAAGTGGAACATATGTTTCCTCTCCAGTTAAAAGTGAATATGTTGTAGCACAATCTCCAGCTGCGTAAATATCTTTCAAATTAGTTTCTAAATGACTATTTACTCTTATCGCTTCGCTTTTTCCTAACTGTATTCCTGATGATTTTAAAAACTCTACATTTGGAAGTACTCCAACCGCTGCTACTATAAAATCAACTTCTAAAGTTTCTCCATTTTCAGTACTAACTATTTTTCCATCCTCAGAAATATTTTTTATCTTATCGTTTAAAATTAGTTTAACACCTTTTTTAGCTAGATATTTCTCTAGATAGATACTTATTTCTGAATCCACTCTTCCTATACTAGAATTCATCTCAAGAACAGTTACCTCTATTCCTCTTTGAGCTAAGTTTTCTACCATCTCAAGTCCAATATATCCAGAACCAACTATCAAAGCTTTTTTAGGAGACGTTTCATGAATAAACTTTTTTAATTTATCTCCTGTTTCAACATCTCTTATATAGAATATATTTTCATTATCAAAATCGATTTTCCTAGGTCTCGCTCCTGTTGTAATTACTAGCTTATCATATGAATCTTCAAAAACCTCTTTGGTTATTTCATTTAAAACCTCTATCTTTTTTAAATCTGGATTTACAGATAAAACTTTATGGTTTATATTAAGCTTCATATTAAAACGAGATTCGAACCATTTAGCATCTCTTGGAGTTAGATTTCCTCTTTTTATATAATCCTCTCCAATGTAATATGGAACTCCACATCCAGAGTAACTTATATCTGATCCTGAAGTATAAGCCACAATCTCTACCTCTTCGCTATTTCTACGAGCTTTTGCTATAACAGATGTCCCCGCTGCTACTGCTCCAACTACAACTATCTTCATTTTTCCTCCCAAATTTACTTAATTTTAATTACGCTTTTACAAAATATTCTCTTGTTTTATTAGATATTCCGACTAGTATTAACATCACAGGAACCTCTACTAAAACACCAACTACAGTTGCTAATGTAGCACCTGAATTCAAGCCAAATAAAGATATTGACACTGCCACTGCTAACTCAAAGAAGTTACTGGCCCCAATCATTCCTGCTGGTGAAGCTATCTCATGAGGAAGTTTCCAAACTTTAGCCCATCCATATGCTAAGAAGAAAATAAAGAACGTTTGAATTGTTAATGGTATAGATATTAATAAAATATCCAAAGGATTGTCTATTATTTTTCTTCCTTGGAAAGAGAAAATTATTGTTAATGTCAATAGTAATCCTGTTATCGTTATTTTATCAAACTTTTTTATAAATATATTTTTAAAATAATCTAGTCCTTTTGATTTTATAATATAATGTCTTGAAGTTACACCTAAAATTAGTGGAATAACTACAAATAAAACAACTGAAAGAATCAGTGTATCATATGGAACAACAACATTACTTATTCCTAATAATAGTACTACAATTGGTACAAAACCTATTAATAATATTAAATCATTCACAGCAACTTGAACCAAAGTATAAGCTGGATTTCCTTTTGTAAGTTGACTCCAAACAAAAACCATAGCTGTACAAGGTGCTGTACCTAAAAGTACGGCTCCAGCAATATATTCATCTGCTAAATTTAAAGGTATTAAATTTTTAAAAATAACTTTAAAGAATAACACTGATATAGCATACATTGTAAATGGTTTAATTAACCAGTTAGTTACACAAGTAACTGTTAATCCTTTTGTATTTTTTGTTGCATTCATTATAGATGTAAAATCGATTTTCAACATCATTGGATAAATCATAAGCCAGATTAAAATAGCTACTGGTATTGATACATTTGAATATTCAAAAAGAGCTAAAGTCTCTGGTACTACTGGTGCAAATATTCCAATTGAAACCCCTAAAACTATACAAATTCCTACCCAAATTGATAGGTATTTCTCAAAAAATCCCATTTTTCCTCCTAAATATTAATTTTTTCACATGAATAATCAATTATAATTTATCACAAAGCTTTTCTTTTGTAAATAAGAATATTATTATTTTCTAATATTATAAATAAAATCATATTTTGTATATTTTTTAAATAAAAATATCATTTTTTTATTTTTTGAACTGATTCATATACTATGGTATAATCTAAATAAAACTAAAAGGAAGTGATTGAAATGTGTACGAAATTATTTGAACCAAAAGTTGATTATGTATTTAAAAATCTATTTGGATCAGAAAAACATCCAAGAATATTGATATCCTTTTTAAATGCATGTATAAAACCAGAAAGTCCAATAGTTAGTGTTCAACTAAAAAATACAGAATTATCAAAAGAATATATTGAAGATAGTTTCTCTAGATTAGATGTTTTAGCTAAAACAGATAAAGGAGAGATAATAAATATTGAAATGCAAAGAGCTGATGAAAAAAATATGATAAAGCGTAGTCTTTACTATTGGTCAAAAGCTTTTTCTGGAGAATATGGAGGAAAAAGTAGATATAGGGAACTTCCTAGAACTATCTGTATAAATGTTATAGATTTTAATCTTTTGTTAGAAGAAAATTATCATAATAAATATATTTTAAAAAATGCTAAAACTAGTAATATTTTAACTGATACTATGGAAATACATTTTATTGAACTGCCAAAAATGAAAGAGATTGATACCAAAGACGCTCTTAGTATGTGGACAGCATTTATAAATGATCCAAATGATGATAAAGTTATCGAACTAGAAAGCATGCTTGAAGAACTTCATGAAGCTCGAATTGAATTAGCAAGAATAAGTAGAGACCCAAAAGAAGCTGAAAATTATAGACTTCGTCAAAATGCGATGAACGAAAGAATGAATGCACTTTTAGAAGCTGAAGATAAAGGAGTTGCTAAAGGCATAGCTCAGGGTATGGCTCAAGGTATAGCTCGAGGTATCGCAGAAGGAGAAAAATTAGCTAAATTAGAAATTGCTAAGACTTCATTACAAAATGGATTAAGTCCTGACATTATAACTCAAATAACTGGATTAACTATTGAAGAGATTGAAAATTTGAAATAAAGATATTTTAAATAAACCCTATATCATTTATTCAAAATTTATGATAAAATTTAAATATTGTTTGTAAAAAATAAATTTAATAAATAGATTAGGAGTAAAAATTTATGAGTATTTTAGATGTAAAAGACGTAAGTCATGGATTTGGTTCTAGAGTTATTCTTGAAAACGCCTCATTCAGACTTTTAAAAGGTGAGCATGTTGGTCTTGTTGGAGCCAACGGAGAAGGAAAATCTACTTTCCTTAACATTATAACTGGTAAACTTATGCCTGATGAAGGTAAAGTTTCATGGTGTAATCACATAACTACTGGTTACCTTGACCAATATAGTACTTTAGAAAAAGGAAAAACAATCAGAGATATCTTAAAATCAGCTTTTGCTGGAATGTTCCAACTTGAACAAGACATCATGGATCTTTATACAAAAATGGGAGATTGTACTCCTGAAGAGATGGACGAAATCTTAGAGGAGATTGGAGAGATTCAAAGTATCCTTGAAGGAGGAGATTTCTATAATCTTGACTCTAAAATAGAGGAATATGCAGCTGGATTAGGTCTATTAGATATCGGACTTGAAAAAGATGTATCAGAGCTTTCTGGAGGACAAAGAGCAAAGATTCTTCTAGCTAAAGTACTTCTAGAAAATCCAATGATTCTTATACTAGATGAGCCTACAAACTTCCTAGATGAAGATCATATAATCTGGTTAAAGAACTTCTTACAAAACTATGAGAATGCTTTTATTCTAGTTTCACACGATATTCCATTCTTAAATGATGTTACAAACGTAATTTATCATATAGAAGCTGCTGAGTTAACTAGATATACTGGAGACTACTACCAATTTAGAGAGATGTATGAACTGAAAAAGAGACAAATCGAATCAGCTTATAAAAAGCAACAAAAAGAGATTGCTCATCTTCAAGATTTCATAGCTCGTAACAAAGCTAGAGTTGCTACGACAAACTTAGCAAAAGATAGACAAAAGAAACTTGATCGTATGGATATAATTGAGATTGCTAGAGAGAAACCAAAACCAATATTCGGATTTAAAACTGCTCGTACTCCATCTAGAGAGATTATAACAGTTAAAGATCTTGTTATCGGATATGATGAGCCATTAACAAAACCACTTAACTTCACAATTGAACGTAATCAAAAAATTGCCATCAAAGGAGTTAACGGTTTAGGAAAATCAACTCTTTTAAATACAATCTTAAAAAATATAAAAGCTTTATCTGGGGAGATTGAGCATGGACAATTCTTAGAAGTTGGATACTTCAAACAAGAAGAGGAAAGTTCAACAACAACTGCTCTAGATGAGTTCTGGAATGAGTTCCCTGGACTTACAAATGCAGAAGTTAGAGCTGCTCTTGCTAGATGTGGATTAACTACTGACCATATCACAAGTCAAATGCGTGTTCTTTCTGGAGGAGAAAATGCAAAAGTTAGACTTGCTAAAATCATGAACCGTGAAATAAACTTCTTAGTTCTAGATGAGCCTACAAATCACTTAGATATTGATGCTAAAGAGGAACTTAAAAGAGCAATAAAAGAGTTTAATGGAACTGTTTTAATGGTAAGTCACGAACCAGAATTCTATATGGACGTTGCTACTGAAATTTGGAACGTTGAAGATTGGACAACTAAAATTATATAAATTTATATAAAATCTGTTGATAATTTATCAGCAGATTTTTTTATTAAAAAATTTTTAAACTTTTCAAAAAAAACTTGCTTTTTTTCATTTAACAGTTTATAATTTATTCATAAATGAAATCATTACAAATTTAAAAAAGTAATAAAAAGGAGGCATATAATGAAAATATTACTAGCAACTTCTATTCTTACTTTATCTTTAATGGCATACAGCACAGAAAAAACATATTCAGTTCCAGCTACTGGTACTTTAATGAAATATACAACTCAAGATAATAACAACAAGAACTTAGATACAAAATATTTTTCTGCAACAGGTTCGTTAGCTTTTTATAACAATAATTAATTAATAAAAAATCCACTAATTTTATGATAAATCAGTGGATTTTTTTATTATTTTTTTAATTTTATTTTAGTTTTATATCTATTTAGCCATGCATTTAAAGAATTAGAATTTTTCTTTTTCAAATCTCTCTTATTGTGCTGCTCTCCAAATATTAAATCAACTATATGAAGCGTTTTTGTTTCTCCAACTTCTAAAGCCTCTCTACATCCAGCACAATATGTCAAAATATTTCCTGTGCTACTGCTTTCTGCTCTTTTTTTCCTAACCTCTTCACTTATCTCTGAAGCAACCGTAGCTACCATTCCTCCGAGTCCACAGCATCTTGTTTTCTCCTTCGAGTATTCAAACTCCTCATATTCATATCCCAACTCATTCACAATCCACCTAACTCCATCTTGAATGGACTTCTCAAATCTAGTTGGACATGAATCATGAATATTAAATTTAAGATCAGATCCGATTCCTATATTGATTTTTTCTTCAGGCAATCCTATTTCTGGTAGTAGCTCCCACAAAGATATTATTTCTATATCTAAATCTTTCTTAAACATCTTATAACATGATTGACATGCAACAACTATTTTTTCTACATTTTTTTCTTTAAATTGTTTTTCTAACTTTTCAAATTTTTTAGAAAATAACTCTGCCTCTCCAATATCTCTAGTTGGTTTACCACAACATGCTAACATCGATTGAACACTGTTATCTAATCTATCATTCAGATGATTTAATATGCTTTTAACCCCTGAAGGAGTGTAAGATGATAAAGAACACCCTGGAAAAAATAGATATTTTACATTTTCTTTCTGTGGATCAATATCTTTACTAAAAAATTTAGTCTCTCCTAAATATTGATGAACTTGTACACCTTTATGACCTTTTAAAGGCGATTTTCCACTATTATCTTTAGTATACTCATCTCTTAAATCTTGAAAACTAGATTTTAAATCTAATTTTTTCGGACAAACTAATTTACATTGATCACAAAGATTACAAGAAAAAGCTATCTTTGAATCCATATTTTTATATCCTTTTTCTAGATATTCACTGAATAACTCTTTCGGGCTTTCAGTATACCTATACATCATCGGACACTCTTTCATACAAAGTTTACAACTAGATTTTTTTCCAGAAGTTGCTAAACAGTTATCAGCTATATATTTCATTTTTGATTCCATAATTTTATTTGACATGAATTCTCCTCTATCTATATCTTTATTTTCATCAAAATAACTAGTAACTTTTTTGTAACTGATTGATATAGTGTAATTAATATGTTACATTATATATTATACTATAATTGTCATCATATTTTAAGGAGGTTTTTTATGTACCATACAATTGTTTTAGGCGGTGGAGCAGGTGGACTTACAACTTCTATTGGACTTGCATCTGCTGGAAAAAAAGTTCTTCTTATTGAAAAAGAAAATCTTGGTGGAGAGTGTACTTGGAGTGGCTGTATCGCTTCTAAAAGCTTTATCTCTGCGACTAAAACTTCTAAAAATCTAAAAGAGGTTTTAGAGAAAACTCTTAAAAATGTACATAAAGTTGGTGACAGTGAATTACCACATATCTCTAACTTCAAAAATATAGACTTAGTTATTGGTAAAGGAAGTTTTGTAGATAAAAATAGTATTATTGTAAACGACACTATATACAAAGGAAAAAATATTGTAATCTCTACTGGAAGTTCTCCTTTTATTCCAAATATAAAAGGATTAGAAAAAATTGATTACTTAACAAACCAAAATTTTTTCTATATAAAAGATGATTACAGTAGTATGATTATGATTGGAGCTGGGATAATCTCTTTAGAACTAGCTTTTCCTCTTAAAAAACTTGGAATAGATGTCACAATTTTAGAAAAATCTAACCTTTTTCTTCCTAATATGGAAGATGAAATTAGAGAGTTCTATTCTAAACGATTAAAAGAAGAGGGTATTGATTTATTTTTAAACTGTGAAGAGATAGAGATTTTATCTTTTGATGAATCCAATAAAAAAGTTTTAATAAAAACAAATCACAAAAATTTTGAAACTGAAAAAGTTTTTATATCTACTGGAAGAGTTCCTAATTTAAAAGATTTAAATTTAGAAAAAGCTGGTATTGAGTTCAACAATAAAGGCATTGTTGTTGACAAATATATGAGAACATCATCTAAAAATATATTCTCTATTGGAGATGTAGCATCACCTCTTAAATTTTCACACGTAGCTGGATATCACGGTGAAACAGTTGTCAGAAATCTTCTGTTCCCTTATATTATGAAATCGATAGATTATTCTAATATTCCTTGGACAATATTTGGTGAAACTGAGGTTTCTAAAGTTGGACTGAGTGAAGATGAAGCTAAAACTAAATATAAAAAAATATATACATACAATTTGGATGAAAATAATGATAGAAGTTTAATCACGTTTGAAAAAAATTTCTATTTAAAGGTTATTTGTGACAATAAATTTAATATTGTAGGAGCTACATGCATAGGTGAAAGAGCTGGGGAACTTATTGGCTTTTTACAACTCATGATTGGAAATAAAATTAAGTTTTATAAAGCTATGAAATCTATTCAAGCTTACCCTACATATACTTACTATATAAGAAACCTGTCTAAAAAAGCTTATATAGATCATTTAAAAAGCTATTTACCATAATCTACTTGGAGGTGAATCTTGAAAAATAACAAAAAAAGAATAGTAAAATTGTTCATTCTAATCTTTATAGCTTTTCTCTTCTTTCTATTCTTTAAATATGATGGAGTGAAATATATAAAAGATAAAGAGCAATTAAAAACATTAATAGAAAGTTTTGGAATCTTAGCTCCTTTAAGTTACATATTACTTTACTGTATTGTAACTGTTACAACAATATCAACTCTTCCTCTTAGTTTGGCAGGTGGAGTACTATTTGGACCAGTTTATGGAATTATTTATACTATGATTGGAGCTAGTTTTGGAATGATGTCTTCATTTTTAATAGCTAGATATATTGCTAAAGATTTCATTGAACGAAAGTTTTCAAATCTACAGATTTTTAAAAAAATAAATGAAGGAGTTAAAAAAGATGGTCCATTTATTCTTGCAGTAACGAGATTATTGCCTATATTTCCTTTTGGAATTCAAAACTATCTTTACGGATTAACCTCTATCAGTTTTTTTAAATATACTATCTTTTCTATAATATTTATTTTACCCGGAACTTCAGTTTTCGTCTTACTTGCTGGAGCTATATCTGCTGGAAATACAAAAGATGCAGCTAAAATATCTTTAATCGCATCGCTAATATTTTTAGCTCTGACTATTATTACTAAAATTATTCAAAATAAAATAAAAAACAGATAGGAGATTCTATGTTAAAGAAAATTATTAAACCACTACTTCCTATTCTCTTGATTGGGATTGTTATAGGATGTGGAAAAAAAGAAAACAATGAAGTTAACATATATATGTGGGGTGGCTCAAAAGAGATTAACACCTTTATGGATGACATTGTTATTCCAGCAATTTCAAAAAAAGAAAATATTACTTTAAAAAGAGTTCCAATTGTTGATATTAAAGATGTTGTAAATAAACTTATAATAGAAAAACAAGCTGGTAAAAAAAATGGAACTATCGATGTTTTATGGGTTAATGGTGAAAACTTTAAAGCCTTAAAAGATGCTGAGGTTCTTGAAAAAAATATTTTAGCTAAAATTGATAATAAAAACATAATAAAAGAAAGCACAACAGTTAAAGATTTTGGTGAAACTATTGATGGATTAGAGGTTCCTTTTGGAGAAGCTCAGTTCAACTTTATCTATAATACAGCCAAAGGAGAGATTCCTTTCAGTAATTGGATGACTTTATCTCAGTATGTAAAAAATAATCCTGAAAAATTTACATATCCAAATACCTCTAATTTTACTGGTAGTGCTTTTGTAAGAAATATCGCTATCGATATTCTTGGATATGATGAGATTTCAAAAATGACTACTGATGAACTTAAAGCTAACTTAAATATTGTTTGGAATTTTTTAAATGAGATAGAACCATATCTTTGGAGAAAAGGTGAAACATATCCAGAGTCAGAAGGAAAATTAGATTTATTATATTCAGCTGGTGAAGTTGATATCACGATGGGATATACAATTAATAAGGTTAATTCAAAAATTGAATCTGGGGATTACCCCGTAACGTCAAAAAGTTTCCTACTAGATAAAGGAACTCTTTTTAATAATCACTACTTAGCGATTCCAGAAAACTCTGCTAATAAAAATGCTGCCTTAAAAGTTATAAATGAACTGGTTTCACCAGAGATACAACTGCTTAAACAAGATCCTAAAAATTGGGGTGACTTTACAATTTTAGATATGAAAAAACTACCGACTGAAGCTGTTCAAAAGTTTATTTTATTAAATAAAAGTGATAAAATCCCATCATCAGAGGAGCTTGCAGAGAAAAGAGTGATGGAGTTAACTCCTGAAAAGTTAGAGATTATAGACAAAGGTTGGTTAGAATACGTTGGTAAAAATTAAAAAGTATATATTTATAACTCCTTTTTTAATATATATTTCAGTATTTTTTTTATATGGCTTATACTACGTTTTTATGACCTCTATTGGATTTAACAGAATTCTAAGTCCTTCCTACTTTACTTTAGATTTTTATCGTGAAATTTTAAGCTCAAAAGAAGTTTATGAGAGTTTTATTTACACAATAAAAATAAATACAATATCTGCTTTTATTTCAATTACTTTAACAGTAGTTTTGTTGTTTCTAATATTTTTAGGAAAAAGAAAGAATTATTCTCATATAAAACTATTTCAAAAGATTGTTGAATCTCCAACTTTTATTCCTTATCTTGTAAGTGCCTATGGTATTTTACTCGTATTTATGAAAAACGGGATTCTTCATAATCTTTTTCTTAAATTTGGAATCTTATCGAGTAACCAATTTCCAATTCTAACAAATGAGAAATATGGTATTAGTATAATTCTTACATATATCTGGAAAACCTTACCTTTTATGACTATGATGGCTCTTCCAATAATGTTTAGAGTTGAAAAGAAATGGGATTCTTTAGGTAAAATCTATAACTTAAGTAACTTAAAGTTTTTTAAAAAAATAGTATTACCTTTAATTTTACCAAACTTAGGAGTTAGTTTCTTTATAGTTTTAAGCTATCTCTTTGCATCATTTGAAACTCCCTATATTTTAGGAGTAACTCATCCAAGAGTTTTATCAGTATTGGTCTTCGATATGTATGCAAAAGGAAGTTTGGATTTGAGAGGTAAAATAATGGTTTTAAATATATTAATCTCTTGTATAAGTTTAATTTTTGCTGGAGCTATATATTTCATTTTTAAATATTTTACAAAATTTGAAGATAGAGAGTGGTAATCATGAAAAAATATATTTTGAATTTAACATATTTTATAATCTGCTTATTTTTTCTATTGCCATTTATGGGCATATTTTTTAAAAGTCTGAATTTTAAAATGTGGATATACGTTTTAAATTCATGGAGTACTTATGAAAGTTTAATCACTACCACAACGATTCTTTTTATAACTGTACTCATTAATTTTATAATAGGAACTCCCGTTGCAGCTTTTTTAGTAAGAGAAAAATCTAAACTAAATTTTTTACTGATGATTCTGATAGCTCTTCCTCTTATAATTCCTGTTATGGTAAGTACGATGGGACTACAATTTTCTTTTATAAAATTAAATTTGATTGATAGTGTTCTTGGAGTTTCTATTGTACACAGTGTTGCAACTATTCCCTACTATATTCTAAGTATGAAATCGGGATATCTTACAATAAATAAAGATTATTTAAATCTCGGAAAAATTTTAGGAGCTAATCCTATACAAATCTTTTTTAAGATTACGTTGCCTTTAATATATCCCTCGTTTTTAGTTGGAGTTTCGCTAACTATAGTTGTTTCTTTAGCACAGTATCTTATCACATTTATAATAGGAGGTGGAAGAGTTATCACTCTTCCGATTTTAATGATGCCATATCTAGTAGATGGTGGAATAACCAACGGAACCGTTTACAGTGTTATTTATATTATTTTTACATACCTCTTACTATTTTTACTAAATAGTTTTACCAAAAATATATACAGAAAGAGAGATTTACATGATTCAAATAAACAATGTATCTAAAACATTTTCAGGATTTCTTTTAAAAAATATAAATTTATCAATAACCTCAGGCGAGTTTATTGGTATATTGGGACAATCGGGTTCGGGAAAATCAACTCTTTTAAATTTAATAGCTGGTTTAGATGAAGATTTTACTGGAGAGATTAAAATAGAGGGTAAGAACCCATCTCATACCATAAAAAATGGAGAGATTAGTATGGTTTTTCAAGATTCATTGCTTCTTCCACACTTAAATGTATTTGATAACATTGCGTTTGGCTTGAAAATAAAAAAAATAAATAAATCTGAAATAGAAAAAAGAGTTTTCGAAGCAATTTCTGAAATGGAGCTAACGGGAAAAGAGAAAAGATTTCCAAATGAGTTAAGTGGAGGAGAAAAGCAAAGAGTTTCTATAGCTAGAGCTCTTGTGACAAAACCAAAACTACTTTTAATGGATGAGCCATTCTCTGCATTAGATTTTAATTTAAGAGAACGAATGCAAAAATTAGTTAAATCTCTTCATAAAAAATATAAAATTAGTACTATTTTTGTAACTCATGATAGAGATGAAGCTTTCTTTTTAGCGGATAGAATTGCTATAATGTCTGATGGAGAACTTTTAGAGTTTGATACTCCTCAAGCTTTATATTACACCCCTAAAACACTATATACCGCTAAACTTCTTGGAATAGAAAATATACTTTCTAAAAAAGATTTTGAAGTAATTTTTGGACCGAGAGATGAAAATTTTGATTTTATCGCTTTTAGAGGAAACGATCTATGTATTGTTCAAAACTCTAATTTTACTGGAATCATTGAAGATATCCAGTTTGGATTAGGAAAATATTGTCTCATTATTTTAATTAGAGATATAAGGCTCTATTTCATACAAGAAAAGGAACCAAAGGAAAAAATTGGAGATTTCATCTGTTTTTTATATAATAAAAATAATGAAATCTTAATCAAAGGAGAATAAACTAATGTTAGATACACACTGTAGAAAATATATTCAACCACTTATTGAAGTAGCCGCAAATTTAGCTATAAAATTGAAATTGAGTGCGAACTTTGTAACAATTTTAGCTGCTATCATTGGAATTTCAAGTGGAATTTTTACCCTGATAGATAAGAATATCTTAGCTATTATCATGTTATGGTTATCAGGCTATCTTGATGCTGTTGACGGAACAATAGCTCGTAAAACAAAGTCATCTACAGCTTTTGGTACTGTTATGGATATAACTTTTGATAGAGTTGTTGAAGGGTCTGTTATAATTGGGGTAGCATATAAATATCCTCAATTTAGCTTTATCTCCCTTTTACTGGCAATCAGTATAATTATTTCTATGACAATCTTTTTAACAACAGGACCTTTAGCTCAAAACAAAGGTGAAAAAACATTTTATTATCAAGCTGGATTGGCTGAAAGAACTGAAGGCTTCATTATGCTATCCGCTATGATTTTATTAAGAGAAAAGAGTGGACTTATAATAAATCTATTCACTGGAATCGTTTTATTCACTGCTTTCCAAAGATTTGTTGAAGCCAAGAAGATTTTAGATAAATAAAAAATCCCACTAGTAAATTTTTAATTCGCTAGTGGGTTTTTTATCTCCTATTTATATTTAATTTTCATTTTTAAAATAGTTATTGCAAATGACAATGTCACAGCATTTCCTATAATAACTGGGATATCTTTTCTAAAAGTTCCATAGATTAGCCAAGCAAAAACTCCTACTGTAAACATTATATACATCAAAAGTGAGATTCCACTTGTATCTTTTGTCTTTATAGTTTTTATAGCTTGAGGTAAAAATGAAACTGTTGTTAAAAAAGCTGCACAATATCCTAATATATCTATCATTTTTTTCTCCTTAAATAGCTTTTAATTTAATTAAGCAACTTTTAAAATCTCCAATTAAGCTATCTAACTCTCCTTCAACTTGTAAATTCCCTAAATCAGAGAATGAAGGCTCTTTAAATATAACTCCACTATTTTGAAGCTCATCACCATAGTATGACTTTCCTTGAACTTGCAAACTTTCCACTGAATATAGATAATCTTCATTTAATCCACTCAATATCAGTGATTCATACCCGGCATTAGGAACTGATAAGATTTTATATTTTGCTACTAGCGCTTCTTTTTTATCCTTGCTAACAACCATCCATGCTGCATCATTTAATTTTTTCTCAAATGGAGAAACCAATCTATAAAAATCTCCAAATTGAATTAATTCTCTATTTTCTTTGAAAAATTCTATCTGTTTTTTAACAATCTCTTTCTCTTCATCAGTTATCTTATTCAAATCTAGCTCATATCCAAAAGCTCCAAAAATAGCGACATTCCCACGTGTTTTTATAGGTGTTACTCTATTTGTTTGATGATTTGGAACTGCCGACACATGAGCTCCCATAGAAACTACTGGATAACAAAGTGATGTTCCGTATTGTATCTTAATTCTTTCAACTGCATCTGTATCATCACTCGTCCAAGTTTGTGGCATATAATATAACATCCCTGGATCAAATCTATTTCCGCCACTTGCACAAGATTCAAATAAAACTTCTGGAAACTCTGTTGTTAACTTTTCTAAAAGCTCGTAAAGACCTAAAATATATCTATGGAAAACCTCTCCTTGTTTTGTAGAATCTATAACTTCTGACCAAACTTCAGTCATCGGTCTATTCATATCCCATTTCACATATGATATTTTTGATTCTCTCAATATTTTAGATATTTTTTCATAAAGATATTCACGAACATCCTCTCTTCCTAAATCCAAAGTATGCTGATTTCTACTTGGAGTATTTTTTCTATTTGGAGCTCTTAAAATCCAATTTGGATGATTTCTATAAAGCTCACTATCTTTATTTACCATTTCAGGCTCAAACCAAAGACCAAATTTAATCCCCATCTCTTCAACTTTTTTCGATAATCCCTCAACACCACTAGGAATTTTTTCTAGATTACTCCACCAATCTCCCAACCCAGCTTTGTCATGATTTCTAGCTCCAAACCATCCATCATCTAAAACAAACAGTTCAACACCTAACTCTTTTGCTTTTTTAGCTATATCTAAAATTTTCTCCTCATTGAAATCAAAATATGTAGCCTCCCAGTTATTAAGTAACACTGGTCTAACCTTATCTCTCCAAACTCCTCTAGCTAATCTTTCTCTATAAAGTCTATGATAGTTTAAGCTAAGTCCGTTCATACCAGTATTTGAGTAACTCATTACAACTTCTGGAGATTGGAATTCATCATTTTTTAATAATGTCCAATTAAAATTAAATGGATTCATACCAATTGAAACTCTAAGTTTGTCGTACTGATTTTTTTCAAC
Source organism: Cetobacterium sp. ZWU0022 (assembly GCF_000800875.1). Classification (NCBI taxonomy): domain Bacteria; kingdom Fusobacteriati; phylum Fusobacteriota; class Fusobacteriia; order Fusobacteriales; family Fusobacteriaceae; genus Cetobacterium; species Cetobacterium sp. ZWU0022. The sequence goes on along the minus strand of NZ_JRJZ01000188.1, from coordinate 11,241 downwards.
CATCTCAATATGATTTCCACTATAAACTAAGTTGAAACCATAAACTTCTCCTGAAAACTCTGTAGTTTCTTTTCTTTTTAAAGCTATAAATGGATTGCTATTTACACTACTTGTTCCTCTTTTACTATCTATTACAAATTTGTTTTGGTTTATTTCACTTATCTCAACGTGTCTCTCTCTTGACCAAGCTCCCGAAAGATGTACAATTTGAAAATCAGGTTCTTTAAAATCTAAAGATGCACTTAAAAATCTTTCTAAAACCAACTTTTCATCCGATTCATTTTTTATGTGAGCATTTCTTGTAATAACATCATAATCTCTAAATATAGTATAACTTAAAGTTAGAGTTGCTCCTATAAGTTCATCTTTTAAATATATTTTTAAAGTTTTAGCTTCATTTGAATTTTCAATATATGTATTTGGAAGATTTTTTAGATTTTCTTTTCCTTCAACTATTTCATATGAATGATAAGTAAAATCTGTAACTCTACTTCCATTTTCTTGTAAAACTACAATTGCAGGTTCTCTATAGTCCCCATTTCCATAACTCGGATACTCTTGTAGCAAGATATCTTTACAAAACCCTCTTTTCTCATCTAAAGCGTTTGGAGTAACCGGAACCTCCGCCGAAGTTATTTGAACTAAGTGTTCATATGAGTCTCTATGTTTTATTTTTTTTCCAAAATAAAGATGTCCTAAAGTTCGATCATCTAAAACTTTTAAAATATAACTGATATTCTCATTACAAAGGTGAAACTCTAATTTTTTTTCATTTATAAGTATATGCATTTTTCCTCCCTAAGCTTCTACTGCTTTTTCTACTTTTAATTTTTGTCTATATTTTCTAATTGTTATAACTACTAAGGCTGTAACTGTCCACAATATACCTAGATTTTTTTGTAATCCCATAAAGTTCAGTGTAACCAATCCATATTTTGAGAAAATAACATAGAACGATAACATAACAGATACAATTATAGTTCCAGCTTCGTATTGATACTCCCACGGAGTTACTTCAACAATATTTTTATTTACTAAAACGTACGGAGTTTTTCTAGGCTTCAACTTTCCTATAATTAACATAATTCCACAACTTATAACAAACAGTATTGCCGACTGATGTAAAAAATGTAAATCTGGCTTAACTACTAGTTGAAGGAATGCATATGATGAAACGAAAAATGCCAGTGAAATTTTTGCAGCTATTGCTGGTACATATTTTGTTGTATATCCAATAAAAATTATTGTAAATATTGGTACATTGAAAAATCCATTTACAATTTGTAGATACTGAAATAATCCTTGTGGTGCCTTCATTATTAGAGGTGCTGTAAATAAAGATGTCAACGCTATAACAAATCCAAATATTTTTCCTTTATTTACTATTTGAGCATCTGTTTTATTTTTTCCAAAAATTGGTTTATAAACATTTATACAGAATAGTGTAGAAGCACTGTTTAAAGTACTGTTATAACTACTTAGAACAGCTCCAAACATTACCGCTGCAAAGAATCCTACAAAATATTTTGGCATTAAACCTTTAATCAGATGAGAATACATTAAATCAGGTTCAGCAAAATTTGCACCATAAATATGATAGGCTATAATTCCTGGAATTATTACAATTATAGGAGTAAATATTTTTAGTAGCCCTGCTAACATAACTCCTTTTTGACCTTCTTTTAAATTTTTAGCAGCCAAAGCTCTTTGCATAATTCCTTGATCTGTTCCCCAATAATATAGATTAACTAAAAGCATTCCTGTGAAAAGGGTTGTAAATGGAATTGGATCTGAATTTGAACCGATAGCATCAAATTTTTCTGGATGTGCTAAAACTAATTCTCCAATTCCTCTAGTAAATGAACCATCTCCTATAAATTTAAAACCGAAATAAGGTACTGATAATCCCCCAATTACAAGTCCTATTCCATTTAAAGTATCTGAAAATGCTACTGCTTTTAACCCTCCAAAAATCGCATAGATTGCACCTATAATTCCAATAGCCCAAACTGTTATCCAGATTCCAGCTGTATAAGAAACACCTAAAACTCCAGATATATCAAACAGTTGACTCATAACTAATGCTCCTGCATAAAGTGTAGGTGGTAATCCGTTTAAAACATAACTGATTAAAAATAGATATGTTACAAATTTTCTAACTCCTGGATCAAAACGATCTTCTAAAAATTCTGGAATTGTTGTAAGACCACCTTTTAAGTATCTAGGAACTAAAAACATTGCAACAAGTACCAAAGTTATTCCTGAACAAACTTCCCATCCCATAACAGACATGTTATGAGTATAAGATTGTGCACTCATTCCCGCAAAATTTGCTGGACTAAGATTTGTTAGCATTAGAGACCCCGCTATAAATCCAGCTGTTAAACTTCTTCCACCTAAAAAATAACCGTCATTTGTGTCTAATGTATCTCCTTTAGTTTTATAATAAGTTAATATAGCAACTAAAGCTGTAAAGAAAATAAAAGATAAAAACATTAACATAAAGTCACACTCCCCGTATATTTATTTTAAAATTTTAAAAAAATTTAATCTTCAAAATAATCCATCATACTTTCTATTAATTTTGTCTTTGTATATTCAACTCTTGTTTCTACAAACTCAGAAACTAAGAATTCGATACTTTTCTTAGCTGTTTCTTTTAACATTGGTGACACCGTTTTAAATCCCATTGGAACTGTATATTTCAAATTATCGAATCCCCAAATCTCTAATTTTTTATAATCCACTTCAAACTCTTTCAAAGCTTTCACGATTCCAAATAGCATATTATCACTTGATGAAAAAATAGCATCAAATTCTATATTATTTTTTAATATTTGAACCATATCGCTATAAGCATTTCCTCTACAATAATCTGATTTTAAAATTAGATTTTTATCGATATCTATTTTTTTCTTTTTTAAACTATCTTCATACGCTCTTTTTCTTTCAAATCCAGAAAGTTTATTTAAATCTCCTAGAAATATAAGTGGTCGTTTTAAATTTTTTTCTAAAATCTTCTCCATAATAGAAGAGGCTCCACCATAATCATCTGTATTTATATATAAAGTTTTCTGAGCCATATTGTTAATTTCTTTGGCGTAGTCTACTACCACAACTTTGTATTCACTTTTTATCATTTTTTCTAAAAACATATTATCTCTTAAAAAACCAATGAATATTCCACTTGAGACATTTCCATTCTTAAAAAAAGCTTCTATTCTCTTTTCATCATTAAAATCTTTTACATAGTCTACTAAAATTTGATGATTTTCTAAAAAAGCTTCTTTTACAACCGTATCTGTAAAATCCATAAAGTATGCTGTATCCATGCTTGTAGTTTCAGAATTCATATTAGGTTCATATATAAAAACTCCAATTACACTATTTTTTTTCCCTGCCAATGTCTGAGCATTTAAATTTGGAATATAATTGTATTCATCGATTATTTTTAAGATTTTTTGTCGATTCTTAACACTCACATTTGGATGATTATTTAAAACTCTCGAAACTGTACTTCTTGAAACTCCTGCTAATTTAGCTATCTCTGTACTATCTATTTTCAAATTTTCTTTTTTCATATTGCGCCTTTCTTTTTGGACAGCTGTCCAAAAGTTTTTTAAAAAAATATTTATGTACGTATTATAAAATAAAAAATAGAAAAATAAACATTTTTTATTAAAAAAGTATTTTTCTTTTTTTACTTTAGTAAAAAAACTTCTATTTTTTATACTTAACTTTTTTAGTTAAATATTTTTTATTGACAGACATTATTATTTAATATATAATAATTGAAATATATTTTTTAAATATATAAAAATTAAATAAACAACTTCGTATAACCCTATTAATCTGGTATAGGGGTCTCTACCACGGAACCATAATTCCTGCTTACGAAGAAGATATGTCTATCATTGTCATATTTTCTTCGTGTGCAGGATTTTTTTTATAATTTTTTATTTAGAAGGAGAAAAAATATGAATTTAAGCAAATTACCAAAAATCGAGTTACACTGTCATCTTGATGGAAGTGTAAGACCTGAAACTATTATTGAGTTATCAAAAATTGAAAATGTTAAACTGCCAAGTTATGATATAGAAACTATTAGAAATATTATGGTTGCTCCTATGGAATGTACATCTCTTGATGAGTATTTAGAAAAGTTCCAAATTCCTGTTGCTATTATGCAATCTAAGGAGAGCTTAGAAAGAGTCACTTTTGAACTTATGGAAGATTCTGCTAAAGAAAATATAAAATATATTGAGATTAGATTTGCTCCATTACTTCATATAAATAAGGGGCTTTCTGTTGAAGAGATTTTAGAGAGTGTTGTTAAAGGAATTAAAAAATCTGAAGAGATATACGATATAAAAGGAAATCTTATCTTATCATTCCTAAGACATATGTCTGCTGAAACTATCTACGATGTTATTGAAGCTGGAAGAAGATTTTTAGGCAATGGTGTTGTGGCTATAGATCTTTGTGCAAGTGAAGAAAAAGGTTTTTGTGAAAGATTTATAAAGCCATTCGAACTTGGAAGAGAGTATGGTTATAAAGTTACTATACATGCTGGTGAAACTGGAATTGGAGAGAATGTTTTAGATGCTGTTCAAATGCTACATGCTGAGAGAATTGGTCATGGAATCCACATAAAAAATTGTAAAGCTGCTTATGATATCGTAAAAGAAAATGGAATTACATTAGAGATGTGTCCTACGAGCAATGTTCAAACTAAAGCTGTTGAGAATTTTGAAAATCATCCTCTTTTAGATTTCTATAAAGATGGAATAAATGTAACAATAAATACTGATAATAGAACTGTTTCTAATACTACTTTAACTAATGAGATTCTTGTTTCTAAAGATAACTTCAATATGGATTTTGAAATTTATAAAAATATATATCTAACTTCTGTTGAAGCTGCTTTTACAACTTCAGAGATTAAAAATAAACTGAAAATTGACTTAGAGAACTTTGTTATCTAATTTTCTATCCTATAAATTTGAATTCTTTTAAAGTACATGTTATAATATTAAGCGACAAAAAAATTACTAGAATATAGGGGGATTTATTTTTGAAAAAATTAATACTTTTAACAATAATTATAAGCGGATTATTAATGCAGGGTTGTTCTGCTGTTATGGCACTGAATGGAGAAAAAGAACCTAGTTTTGAATTAATTAAACCAGGACAAAACAAGGCAATTGTTGAATCACAACCATTAAAACCTATTAGTACAGATGTTCTTCCTAGCGGAAATATGGTATCGACATACCAATATACTATGGGAAATGAACCTAGTGCAGGTAGAGCAGCTGTTTATGTTCTTTTAGATTGTATGACTTTCTTCATATCTGAATTAGTAACTATGCCAATAGAAATGACTAAAAAAGGTGATTTAAAGTTTATAAAAATCGAATATACACCTAAAGGTGAAATTGTAAAAATTGGATAACTCAATCTAGTTTTTTTTAAAGGATAGAGTTAAACTCTATCCTTTTTATTATAATTCACTTACTATTAAAATTTTTTTAAATTATAAAAAATAACTCTAGATTTTACAACCAATATTTTTTTCTTTTCTCCATATAGGAACCTTTACCTCTTCAGTCCAATACTCTTCTAATAAAACTATCTTATTATTTTTCAATTTCATAAACGAAGTACAATAGTGACAACTTGATTTATCTTTAGGCATAACTTCTCCAACAAAAATAACTAAATCTCCAATCGCTTCTACTCTTTTAACTTCTCCTATCCAATTTCCAGGATATTCACAATTCGCTATTAAATATTCATCAACAGTAAATTTTTCATTAGTTTCATACCATAAGATTTTAGCTTCAGAATCAAAATATAATTTTATATAGGAAGGGGGTTATGAAGAGTATATATTTATCATTATTGACACTAACTTTTATTGGATGTAACAATCTGAGCCCTAAAGAATACACACTATATTATACTTATGGGCATGAAACAGAAATATTTACAAACGAAAAAACAGGACAAGATTATTGGATATATGGAAATACTGAAATGTTAAATCAACCCATGAAAGAATTAGCTACTATAACTTCCCTAATAGAGAGGCTTTTCTAGCATATACTTTTATTAAAATTGCACTCAATTTTTAGTTGTAAAGTACCTTGTTTTATAACTCCTCTATTAGTGGGACTTCTTAAAAATCATCAAAAAATACCCCTAAAAAATGATTCTTTAAAATCAATTTTAAGCCCCCTAAAAAACTCATTAGGTATAAAAGCATACCCTATTTTTTAGAGGGCTTTATTTTAAAGCCTATTTTTTAGATAGAAAGATATAATAAAAGAAAAACTAATTTAATATTTTTTTAATTATTTAGATTCTCTTTCTATAAAAATGTTAACCCAAGTATTATAACAATAGCAGAATAAATAGTAATAACAACACCATATCCCATTATGTCTTTAGCCCCAAGTTTTGCTATTCCCAAAGCTGGCAAAGCCCAGAATGGTTGAATCATATTAGTCCATGCATCTCCCCAAGCAATAGCCATCCCTGTTTTTGCACTAGAAACTCCAAGTTCTATACTTGCTGGCATCATAATCGGTGCTTGAACAGCCCATTGTCCTCCACCAGAAGGAACAAAGAAATTTACTATTCCAGCACTTAAAAATGTCAAACTAGGGAAAGAAAGAGCTGTTGATGAACTTATAAATGCATTAGACATTAAAATTGCCAATGATGTTCCTTCTGCATTTAATCCTGTCATCATTCCCATAATTCCAGCATAAAACGGAAATTGTAAAATAATTCCTGATGCTCCTCTGCAAGCACCCGAAAAAGCTCCAAGAAGATTTTTAGGTGTTCTATGTGCTACAATAGCTGTTATTAAAAATATAAGATTTACTATATTTAAATTTAAATCAAATCCATTTTTAAGGAAGAAACCAATAATATAAGTATATCCAATAAGTCCAATCAACATATTAACGATAGGGCTGTTTTCTATTTTATCCGCTGGTGTCATCTCATTTTTTGGCGTAGTTATAGCTCCATCATCTTTTAATAGCTTAATATCAATTTCGAAAATATCTTCTTTATTTTTGGGATGCATTGCTGCATTTAAAAGAGGTAAAGTTATTAATAAAATAGCTAAAATAATTAAATTGAATGATGAGAAAATCGTTTCAGAAGTACTTATTGCTTCATTTAAAGCACCACCAGTAGATTTTGATAAATTTCCTGAAGCTAACGTTAATGGAATAGAGGCAGAAATTCCTGCATGCCAAAATAAAAATCCTGAATATGCAGAAGCAATAAGAAGTCTGTAATCGACTCCTTTTAGTTTTTTTGCAATTTCTTTTGCGTATATAGCCCCAATAACAAGACCAAATCCCCAATTCAAAAGACAAGCTATACTTGAAACAAGTGTTACATATATAATTGCTTGAATTGGTGTTTTTGGTAAGTATGACAATTTATCCAAAAGTCTTTTAAAAAATGGTGCTGTTGCTAATGTATGCCCTGTTACAAGAACCATAACCATTTGCATAGAGAAACTAAGTAAAGACCAAACTCCATTTCCCCAATGTGTGGCAACTTGAAAAGGAGATTGATTTGTAGTAACCATTGTAGCAATAAAAACTATAAAAGTAAGAACCGCAGCAAAAAGAAAAGCATCTGGTAAGTATTTTTGCATAATTGTAACACAAAATTGAGTGAATTTTTCAAAAACATTTAACTTTTTATTAGACAATACAGTTTCCAAGATATATACCTCCATTTTTTATAAAAAGACAATTTTAAATTATTTTAATTACTTTACATTTTTAACAATTATGGCTGTTCCCATTCCTCCACCAATACAAAGACTTGCCAAACCATACACAGATTCTATTTTCTTCATTTCATATATTAATGTTGTTAAAATTCTCGCTCCACTCGCTCCAACAGGATGTCCTAAAGCTATTGCTCCTCCATTCACATTTGTTTTATCATTAAACCATTCAAAATCAATAGAGTTAATATCTGAAAGTTCTTTTATAACCCCTAAAGCTTGTGCTGCAAAAGCTTCATTAAGTTCAAGAATATCCATTTCTTTTAAATTTAAATTTGTTTTTTGTAAAACATTTTGAATTGCTGGAACAGGACCAAGTCCCATAACTAAAGGATCTACTCCACCTTGTCCAACTCCAACTATTTCAACTAAAGGAGTTAAATTATATTTTTTTACAGCTTTCTCTGATGCTAATAGTAGAATAGCTGCACCATCATTTATTCCAGAAGAGTTTCCAGCTGTAACACTTCCATCTTTTTTAAAAGCTGGTCTCAATTGTGATAACTTTTCTAAAGAGGTTTTTCTATTTGGGTACTCATCTGTATCTACAACGACTATTCCCTTTCTATCTTTTACTTCAATAGGAACAATTTCATTTTTAAATTTACCATTATCAATTGCTGAAATTGCTTTTTCTTGTGAATAGATTGCAAAACTATCTTGTTCTTCTCTTGAAATATTGTGCTTTTCCACAATATTTTCAGCTGTTATTCCCATATGAATACCATGAAAGGCATCTGTTAGTGCATCTAAAATCATATGATCTTTAGCCAATACATCCCCCATCTTAAAGCCCGTTCTTAAATTACTGTTCATTAATAATGGGGCTTGAGACATCGATTCTGTACCACCGGCTAAAATAAGATCAGCTTCTTCTGATTTTATAATTTGATAAGCTGACATAACAGCCTTCATTCCACTTCCACATATTATATTTAAAGAATATGCGGGAATGCTGTGAGGAACACCTCCTTTTATAGCAGATTGTCTAGCTACACCTTGTCCTTGACCAGCCGATAAAACATTTCCAATAATAACTTCATCTAAATCATTTGGATCTATTTTAGTCTCAGCTATTATATTTTTTATGACTTCTCCTGCTAAATCACTTGGAGATACTTTTCCTAAAGAACCCAGGAATGAACCTATCGGCGTTCTTTTTGCCGTAACAATATAAACTTTTTCCATTTCCATCCTCCTAATATTTTATTTTAAACTTCCATAATTTTTAAATCGTCTTGTACTATAATTTCAGCTTCTGTATATTTCATAATATCTTCTACCGAAGAAAAAGGACTAATCTCTTTTAGATAAACTCTATTATTTTTAATCTCCATGACCCCTTTTTCGGTAACAATAAGATTAACCTGATTTGCAGCTGTAAGTGGAAGAGTACAATTTTTTAAGATCTTAGGTCTCCCTTTAGCCGTATGCTCCATAGCTATAATAACTTTTTTAGCTCCAACAACCAAATCCATAGCCCCACCCATTCCAGGAACCATTTTTCCAGGAACCATCCAGTTTGCTAAATTACCTTTTTCATCTACTTGTAAAGCTCCTAAAACTGTTGTATCTACATGTCCACCACGAATTATTCCAAAAGATACAAGACTATCAAAGAAGCAACCTCCTTCTACTATACTAACTAAAGAACCTCCAGCATTTGAAATTCTAGAGTCAGCTTCTTTTTCACATGGCACTGGTCCCATTCCAATTAATCCATTTTCAGATTGAAGAGCAACGTATATAGAGTCTGGAATATAATTTGCAACCTCAGTTGGCAACCCAATTCCTAAGTTTACAACATCTCCATCATTAAATTCTTTTGCAACTCTTTTTGCTATAATTTCTCTTATTTTTTCCTTAGTAAGTTCCATTTATTTTTCTCCTTTAACAACGTAATCTATAAAAATTCCAGGAATAACAACCTCATTCGGATCTAAACATCCTTCCATAATTTCATCTGCTTCAACAATTACAATATCGGCAGCAGTTGCCATTATCGTATTAAAGTTTCTAGTTGAACCAGAGAATGATACGTTACCAAAAGAATCAACTTTTGTTCCATAAATTAATGCTACATCAGCTTTTAATGGTTTTTCTAAAAGAAATTTTTTATTATCAATTTCAATAATCTCTTTTCCTTCTTGAACAACAGTTCCCAGGCCAGTTGGTGTCAAAATCCCACCAAGACCTGCACCTGCTGCTCTTATTCTTTCAGCAAGAGTACCCTGAGGAACAAGTTGTACTTCCAACTCGCCATTGTTCATCTGTTTTCCAGTTTCAGGATTAGTTCCAATGTGTGAAACTATCGCTTTTTTTACTCTTTTATTGACTATTAATTTTCCTTTTTCAAACTCTGGAAAACTTGTGTCATTTGCAATTAGAGTTAAATCTTTGGTTCCATTTTCTAATAATTTTTCAATAATTTTTTTAGGAGAACCACATTTTAAAAATCCTCCTATCATAAGAGAAGAATTGTTTTTAATAAATGATGTTGCATAATCAACAGAAATTAGCTTTTTCATGACCCCTCCTTTTTAGCAAGTTTGCACTTGCATTTTATAATCAATATATACCACATTAAAAATATAGTGTCAATATTCGGTTTTAAAAATATTTTTATAAAACACAAAAAACCATTTCAAAACATATATTTGTAGAAGTGGTTTTAATTTTTAATTTTTAAAAAATTTGACAAAATATTATAGATAAGGCATAAAATATTCAAAAATGGATAACTTTAATGAAAACACGAAATAAAATAGTCATATCTGGACAAAATTTTTTCTAAAGAGGTGTTTGAAAAAGTTTCAACAAAATATATTACTCAAGAGATTAACTGTAACAAAGTCACAATTTTTAGATTATTTGGAACAAAGGATAATCTTCTTGAAAAAATCATAAATAAATTTGTATAAAAATCTAATATAATAAATAATTTACACAAAATTTTAACTGGAAATTTAAATACGGATATTGAAAAAAATATCAGTTTTTAGAAAAATGTACAGAGAGTAAAAATAAGACTAAAATAGTTACTAGACATGTATGGGAAAATTATTTAGAGAAGGCAGAATATATAAGACATGCAATAGGAACTAAAGAGATTTACTCTCTTAGGAGTCAACACGAAAGAACTACATGGAACAAGATATACACAATATAGAGGGTTAGCAAAAATAAAAATGGAGCTCACTCTCAAATTTGCATGTATGAATTAAAAAAAATTAGCAATGTGGAAGTTTGGAAAAAACTTCCACAACACAAATTCCTATAAAAATAATTCAAAATTTATAAAATAAAAAAATGACTATCAAATATTATTATTCGATAGCCATTTGTCTAAAATCTCTCTATTTGAGTCTTCTTCAAATTTTGTGTAAACTCTAAAAATTAAGAGTAATATTTTATATTTT
>NZ_JRJZ01000155.1:0-903 GCF_000800875.1 Cetobacterium sp. ZWU0022 | reverse complement strand
AAAAAAATTAAAACCTCTAGTTCCAATAAGAAAATGGAATTTATTTAATAGTATAATTTCTACTCTTACAACAGAAGAAGAAATAAAAGAACAATACGAAAAATTAATTAAAGAATCTGTTAAATAATAAAAAGTTATTGATTTTTTAAAATATAAGGTATATAATTTATGTACAAACTAAAAATAATCAATGTTGGAAACTTCATTGTACGGAAAAGAGCTAGAGGTGAGAAACTAGCTCTTTTCTATTTATAAACTCTTTGGAGGTATGATGTCTAATCTTATTGAACAATTTAATGCTTTTTCAATAGAAATTATGAAAATAAAAGAATGTTATTTTTTATATAAGGGGTCCCATCAGGAAAACGCGGAATAACAACGCTAAGGATTTTCCTGACCATTGATGCCCCCTTTATTTTCAATGTATTTCGACCATTTTTCATTCAAAAATTTTCTCAAGTAATCTAATTAGAGTTATTTCCATCTTTCCTTGTATTTATTAGCTTTTTATCTTGCTGCTCCGGAAAACGCGGAATAACAACGTTAAGACCCTCAATTTCATTAAATTTCAAGTTTTTATGAAAATTTAACAACGCTAAGGAATTGTCTAAATTGAATCTAACCCTTTAATTTCAAGGAGTTTTCGATATATCGAAGCTCGAGAAATATTTGTAATTTCACAGATTTGTTTTACTGTCATTTCACCCTCTTGATAAAGTTTTAAAGCGTAATTCATTCCAGCATGATTATTGTGATATTTTTTTACTCTTCCTTTAAATTTACCCTCTCTTTTAGCTATTTCAATACCTTCTCGTTGCCTCATTCTTATTAAATCTCTTTCAAGTTGGTTAACACCCGCCATTATTGTTATTAAAAATTGACTATACGGATTTTCTTCAGATA
>NZ_JRJZ01000135.1:0-371 GCF_000800875.1 Cetobacterium sp. ZWU0022 | reverse complement strand
CTCTTTCAAGTTGGTTACCCCCCGCCATTATTGTTATTAAAAATTGACTATACGGATTTTCTTCAGATAAATCTAACCAAGTATCTTTTAAAGATTTTAAATATGCTTTTTTTCCTCTAATTAAATCTATTAATAAAAATAGATCATGAGTACTACGAGTAATTCTTGTTAAATCAGTTACATAAATAACATCTCCACATTCAATTTCTTTCAACATATTTTGTAATTCTAATCTATTCATTGTAGCTCCAGAAATTTTTTCTTCAAAAATAATATCCATCCCAATTTCTAGAAGTTGTTGTTTTTGCCTCGCTAAATTTTGATCTTCAGAACTCACACGAATATACCCTATTTTTCTCATTTTTATTCCT
>NZ_JRJZ01000055.1:0-634 GCF_000800875.1 Cetobacterium sp. ZWU0022 | reverse complement strand
ATCCCATATTTCTAATTCCAAGAGCTCCGATTAAAAAATAAAAAATCTATCCTTTTTGGAATTAAGTTACAAACTTCATGAACTCTCTGCTAAGAAAAATCTCTCTCTCGAAGAATGTCTAAAAAAATTTAATATTACTAAATCTCAATTTTATGCCATCAAAAAAGTTCTTGATTTTGATCCTTTTATTAAAAATTCTGTTTTACAAATTGTAGGACCAATTAAATCAGATATCTTAAATAAAATATTAGAACTTCTCTTACTAAAAGAATCTTCAACATCCGCTCAATCAAAAATTAAACTTTATATGAATAAATCTCTAACTGAGCTAAAATCGTTGCTAACAGAACTTGAAAATAATCCCCCAAAAGAAAAAAATATTTTTGAATTTAAAAAAAAGGGCTGTGTAACTTTTTTTAAAATTAACGAAATTTTATCAGATGAAGATTATTTAGAAATTGAAGCATTTATAAAAAAATTACTAAATCGTTAAATAAATAAAAAAATGTATGTATAACTTTTTAGTTAAACATACATTTTTTTGTTTCAGTCGTCGGGTTGCCCGACAACCTATTTAAAATTTTTTTAAAGTTTTTAATTCTTCCTCTAAATTTTTTATTATTTTATAGTGCTT
>NZ_JRJZ01000159.1:0-624 GCF_000800875.1 Cetobacterium sp. ZWU0022 | reverse complement strand
TTATAGCCTTGCTTATACAACTTCAGAAGATAATAAAGATGAATATAGTCTTGAATTTAATTCAAATAAAATGGAACTTAATTATTTAAAAAATAATAAAAAAGTTTATAAAGAAACTTATAATTTTGAAGATATTATTGAAACTATAGAGTGCGATTTAGTAGAAATATTACTTGAAAATGTTTAAAATTTTAATTAAATAAAAATAGGAGTGATTCAATTATGAAAATTAGAATCTTTTCAATAGAAAAAATGAAAAAAATGGGTTGCTTTTTTATGACTATTCCATACAAAAACTACATAGATAAAAGCTTTATTTTCTATGACCCTGACAAAGAAATAACAAGTGAACAAGATTATCTAAAGCTATCTGAAGATAGGAAAATAGATAAGCAATGTTCTATGTATCAATGTTGCTCTACTGAAGAAATAAAAAAAATTGCATTAAATGAATTTAATGTAAATCTAAATGAAAAATGGATTAGTATTGAAGATATTTATATTCCAAATTTAGAAAATATTTTATTTGAAAAAGTTTAAATTTTTTCATTTTCCTACTAGAAATTAGTAGGAAAAAATGATATAATATAAATGAAAAAGGAGCTACTTAATGTAGCCCCTTCA
>NZ_JRJZ01000002.1:0-34057 GCF_000800875.1 Cetobacterium sp. ZWU0022 | reverse complement strand
ATTTTTAGTGTTTTTAAGAACAATTTCAAAAAATTATAATTTCCTAAATAATAAAAAAAGAGAGATGCTATCAGATTCTAATGGCATCTCTCTAATCTATTAATTATTTTTCTCTGCTACAACTTTTGCTAAAACTCCGTTTATAAATTCGTGAGATTTCTCATCTCCATATTTTTTAGCTAACTCTACAACTTCATTTACAACAATCTCTGCTGGAACATCCTCGAATAGAATTTCATACGTAGATATTTTTAATAACGCTTTTTCTACATTTCCAATTCTTTCTAAGCTCCATCCTGTTATATTATTTTTTAAAGTTTCTACAACTTTCTCATCGTTTAATGCCATACCTTTTGAGTATTTTACAATAAACTCCTTCTCATTTGTATTTAAGTTAGTTTCATCTCTTAGCATGTAATTCTCTAAAGTTTCGTCTATTTTAACTTCTGTTAACTCCGATTCAAAAACTATTTTAAATAACTCTTCTCTTGCTACTCTTCTACTCATTACTGTTTCCTTTCTAATCCTTTAATCTATTTAATATTTGTTTTTTTAACTTCTCTTGAAAATCTCTATCTCCTAGTTTATATCCTACAAACGCTAAAATCAATATAAATATTGTTTTTAAAACTCCATACTCAACTAAAAGAATTCCAGATATTAATCCTAGAACAGCATAAAGATATCTTTTAAAATTAAGAATAAAGTTTTCAATAATTTTTTCTAACATCATTTTTGCTCCTCCTATTCAATTACATCCCTTTTTATTGATAATCTGGAAATTTTTACCTCTATATAATCAACCTTTAAATCTAGTTTTTCTTCTAAGTTACTCTTTATTAAATTCTGTATATCTACAGTTTTTGTTGATAAATTATTATTTGAAATCATATCTAAATTTAATTTAATAAAGTATTTGCTACCTCTATTCCCACAATCGATTTTTAATCCCTTTATATCACTATCTCTTGATAGTATCTCTCTAATTAGATTTTTTACTGTATCTGTTGATATATGTACTGCACCATGTTCATTTTTTATAACATAATCTTTTTCTTTTGAAAATTTTGATAATAATTTTAATACTGATATACATATGTAAGCTAAACATATATTAAAAAACACTACTTTAAATATAAGTGAGCTTGTATCTATTGTTGAAAAATATTGTGGCATTGTTATATAACCAATCCCTGCTACAGCCATAGTAAATATTCCTATCCATGCAAAGAAAAATATTATTTTTTTTATCAAGAAACTCACCCCTGTAAGAAAGATTAGAGGCGTATCAAAACGCCTCTTTTATTATTATACTATCTCAATATCTTCGTGTCTATCCTCAAACTCTTCTGTTAAAATTTTAACATCTTGAACAAAAACATTTACCTCTACAACTTTTAAACCAGTCATTGTACTCACTGCTGTTAAAACACTCTTTTGAACATTTTGAGCTACTTCTGAGATTTGGTATCCGTATTCTACTATTATATAGATTTCTACGCTACACTCTTTCTCTCCTACCTCAACTTTAACACCATTTGTAAGTCTTTTCTTTCCTAGCATTTTACTAACTTCATCTGCTACTCCACCTGCTAGTTTATAAACTCCAGAAACATCTTGTGCTGCCTTTGCTGAAATCGTCTTTACTACATCATCTGCTATTTTTATATTTCCTAACTCGTTCATAAAAACACCTCCGTAGATATTATACCTATATTATTACATTTATTTAAATTTTTTCCTAGCTATTTATTAATTTTTTTCAAAATTTTCTTCAATAAACTTAGTTGTAACTTTTCCACTTCTATATACTTTATTATCTAGAACTTCTAAATGGAATGGAATTGTAGTATCAATTCCCTCTATAATAAACTCATTTAATGCTCTTTTCATCTTTTCAATTGCTTCTTCTCTAGTAATTCCGTGAACTATAAGCTTCCCTATCATAGAATCATAATATGGTGAAATCTCATATCCTGCGTATGAATGAGAATCAACTCTTACTCCTGGTCCACCTGGAACGATATAAGTTTCTAACTTTCCTGGTGAAGGTAAAAATCCAGCTGTTGTATCTTCTGCATTTATTCTGCACTCTATTGCATGACCAAATAACACAACATCTTCTTGAGATATATTTATTCTCTCTCCTTCAGCAACTTTTATTTGTAACTTAATTATATCTATTCCTGTTACCATCTCTGTAACTGTATGTTCAACTTGAACTCTTGTGTTCATCTCCATAAAGTAGAAGTTATCATCCTTATCCACTAAGAATTCTAAAGTTCCAGCTGAATCATAACTTATTGATTTAGCTAATTTTACTGCTGCTTCTCCCATAGCCTTTCTAACTTTAGAAGGTAACTTATAAGATGGAGCTTCCTCTATTAGCTTTTGATGTCTTCTTTGAATCGAGCAGTCTCTTTCTCCTAAGTGAATTACATTTCCATGTTTGTCACCTATAATTTGAATCTCAACGTGTCTAGGATTTTCAACAAACTTTTCTATATACACATCTGGATTTCCAAACGCTGATTCTGCTTCTGTCTGAGCTGCGATGATTTTGCTTTCTAACTCTTCTGGAGTTCTAGCAAGCCTCATTCCTTTTCCGCCTCCGCCCGCAGTGGCTTTTATCATAACAGGGTATCCGATTCTCTCTTCAACCTCTTTTCTTGCATCTTCTATGCTTCTAATTATTCCTGTTCCATTTGTCAATGGAACTTCATTTTCAATAGCAGTTTTTCTTGCTGTAGCTTTATCTCCCATACTTTCAATCGCTTCTGGACTTGGTCCTATGAAAGTTATATTATGAGTTTGACATATTCTTGCGAATCTAGCATTTTCAGATAGGAATCCATATCCTGGATGGATTGCATTTGCTCCTGTTATCTCAGCTGCAGCTAATATATTTGGTATTTTTAAATACGACTCTGTACTTAAAGGCCCCCCTATACATACAGCTTCATCTGCTAACCTCACATGTAAGCTATCCTTATCCGCTTCTGAATAAACAGCAACTGTTTTTATTCCAAGCTCTTTTGCTGCTCTTATAATTCTAACAGCGATTTCACCTCTATTAGCAATTAATATCTTTTTAAACATAAAATCCTCCCGATTATCTTGCTGTAGCCTTAACTTTTAATAAAACTTTACCATAATCAACTACTCCACCATCTTTTACAGTTATCTCTAACACCTCTCCAGCTACAGTTGCTTTTAAAGGAGTTTTTAGTCCCATTACATGGATATAACCTAAATCTTGTCCAACTTTAATTTTATCTCCAACTTTAACTGAATTTTCATAGAAATATTTTCCTATTCCTGTTGATAAGATATTTTTTACATTGTCCTCTTTTTTTGAAATTTCTTTAACCGGCTGTACAACCTCTTTTGGTACTACAACTTTTCTTTGTGGAGATTTCTTTATTTTTATTTTTAAATTTTCATTTTCCTCATAACTAATCTCTGTAAGTCCACACTCACTAAGTACGCTAATTAAATCTTCTATTTGAAACTCGTCTTTCTTCATAGCTCCTCCATCAGTTTTTTATCACTTATTTTAACATAATTTAAAAAATCATTCAAGGTTACATTACAAGTGTAATTTTATCTAATTACTATACTTTTTTCACCCAATAACTCTTCAATTTTTCTTATTAAAGTTGGCGTTATCTCTACAGTTATTTTAGAATTTTTAACCTCTTTATTACCATCTATGTCGATAGCAAAACTTAAAGGTACCTCTCCTTTACTATTTAAAAGAAGCTCTTTCAAACGACTATATTTATCTTTTGATTTTTCATTTATCAATATATACATCCGATTTCTTTTTGTAAATTCTATCGAATTCAGTGATTTTATATCTTTTACAACTATTTTTTTATTTTCATTTCCATTAAAATAATCTACCTGAACTGTTCCATCTATTAAAACGGCTTTTCCTTCTAAATCAATATTCATCAAATCTCTATACTCTCTTGGAAAGATTATTCCCGATATTTGTTCATAATAGTCCTCTAAAATAAAGGTACACATCGTTTCTTTCGTTTTTTTAGTGAGTATTTTTTTCACATCCCTTAGTATACCATAAGTTTTTACTGTATGCTGAGAATTTTCTAATTTTACCTCTGAAATCTTATTCATTTTATAATTTTTTAATAACCACTCATATTTATCTAAGGGATGAGCACTATAATAAAAACCTAAAAATTCTTTTTCTTTATCCAATTTTTCATCTGCTGTGAAATCAGATAGATCTGGTAAAACAAAATTTACCATTTCAGATTTCGCTCCACCAAATAGGTTCATCTGCTGAATATCATCCTCTTTTATCTTTTTATTAGCATAATCTATAACTTTTTCTATCGATTCTATTTTCTGTTTTCTATTTCCGGGAAGCGAGTCTAGTGCTCCTGAGTATATTAGAGCTTCTATATTTTTCTTATTTAAACCTTGCCCTCTCAATCTATAAATAAAATCTTCGTATCTTAAAAAATTTCCATTTTCTTCAAACTCAAATTTTATTTTTTCTGCTAAACTTTCTCCAACATTTTTTATAGCAGCTAAAGAAAATCTTATCCCACCATTTTCAACTGTAAATTTAGAAACTGGATTATTCACGTCTGAAAGTTTTAAATCGATTTTATGAGCTTTCGCATCCTCTATATAAAATGCTACATTTTCAACATTACTTTTTTCTGATGTCATTATAGATGCATAGTATTCCTCTGGATAAAAATATTTAAAGTAAGCTGTCCAGTAAGCTATAAGAGCATATGCCGCTGAATGGGATTTATTGAATCCATATCCTGCAAATTTATCAATTAAGTAGAATATCTCCTCAGCTTTTTCTTTTGTGTATCCATTCTCAATAGATCTCTGAACAAATTTCTCTCTATTTTCATCCATTATAGAAGCCTGTTTTTTTCCCATGGCTCTTCTTAATAAATCTGCTTCCCCTAATGAATAGTTAGCCATTATATTCGCTATTTTCATTACCTGCTCTTGATACAGAATAACACCATAAGTTTCCTTTAAAACTTTCTCTAAACTTTCATGTGGATACTTTATCTCCTCTAAGCCATTTTTACAATTTATAAAACTTTCTACCATTCCTGATCCTAAAGGACCCGGTCTATACAATGCTAATAAAGCTATTACATCTTCAAATCTTTCTGGTTTTAATTGAATCAAAATCTTTCTTATTCCTGTTGATTCTAATTGAAAGACACCTAGACTATCTCCTCTAGAAAGCATATCATAAACTTCTTTTTCGTTTAAAGATATTTTCTCTAAAGTTATATCTTTTCCTCTACTCTCTTTTATATACTCGATTGTTCTTTGAAGGTTTGTTAAATTTCTCAAACCTAAAAAGTCCATTTTTAATAGACCCAACTCCTCTAACTCTTTCATCTGATATTGAGTTGATACAGTATTATCTTTATTATCTCCATATAAAGGAACAACATCCATTAACGGATCTTTAGTTATTACTACTCCTGCAGCATGTATTGAAGCATGTCTAACTTTATTTTCTAATCTTTGAGATAAATCAATCAAATTTCTAATCTCAGAGTCTTCAGAATAAATCTCTCTCAACTCAGAATTTTCTCTCAAAGCTTCTGCTAACGTTGAAAATGCTGGGATCAACTTAGCTATCTTATCAACCTTTGCCAAATTTACATCTAAAACCCTCCCAACATCTCTCAAAGCTGCTCTAGCTTTCATTCTTCCAAAAGTTATAATCTGAGCAACTTTATCCTCTCCATACTTTTTAGTAACATAGTCTATAACTTCACTTCTTCTCTCTTGGCAAATATCTATATCTATATCTGGCATTGAAATTCTCTCTGGATTTAAAAATCTTTCAAAAATCAGATTATATTTTATTGGATCTAAATCTGTTATTTTCAATGCATATGCAACCAAACTTCCTGCCGCCGAACCTCTTCCAGGTCCAATTGGAATATTTTTACCTTTCGCATAAGCTATGAAATCCCATACAACTATAAAATATTCCTCATATCCCATTTTTAAAATAACTTCTAACTCATATTCTACTCTTTTTAATAACTCTTCACTTAGTCCTGCTGGATACCTTTCAGCTAATCCTTTATAAACAATCTTTCTTAAAAATTCAGCAGAATTTTTTACACAACTAGGTATTTCATATTTAGGAAACTTAAGCTCTCCAAATTCTAAACTCAAATTACATCTATCTGCTATCTCCTCTGTTGTATCAATTGCTTCGATATATTCATCTCCTAAAGAACTTATCATCTCCGCTCTACTTTTTAAAAATAACTCTTTTGTTTCGATCTTCATTCTATTATTATCTGCAACTTTTGCTCCAGTTTGAATACAGATAACTAAATCTTGAAGAACATGATCTCCTTCATAAACATAATGAGTATCATTAGTTGCAGCACATTTTAAACCATGCTTTTTGGCATATCTATTTAGCTCTCTATTTAGTTCTATTTGACCTTCAACTCCATTACCTTGAAGTTCAATATAAAAATTTTCTTTTCCAAATATATCTATATACTCATTTATCTTATTATCTATAATCTCTTCGGGTTCATTTCCTAAAATAGCTCTAGATATCTCTCCCTGCATACAAGCGGATAAAGCAATTATCCCCTCACTATGTGCTTTTAAAAACTCTTTATCTATACGCGGTCTATAATAAAATCCCTTCAAAAATCCCGTCGATGATATCTTTAAAAGATTTTTATATCCCGTTAAATTTCTAGCTAATAATATAAGATGAAAATTCCGCCCCTCTTTCTTATCCATAGCAAATTCAGAAACATAAGCTTCTGTTCCTATTATCGGCTTTATTCCTCTACTCATTGCACTTTTATAAAACTCAATAGCTCCAAACATATTTCCATGATCTGTTATCGCCATTGCCCTCATATTCAATTCTTTAGCTCTATCTAAATATTCATCTATCTTTCCAACCCCATCTAGAAGACTGTACTCTGTGTGTAGATGCAAATGAACAAAATTTTTACTCATTCAATCCCTCCTCTTAATGGTTTTTTTTCTGCTTTAAAACTTCTATAAAAAATAACGGTTCCTATTAAATATAATATTACTGTTATATAATATGGCGCTGTATACGAAACATTTTCCATTAAATATCCAGCTACTATCATACTTAAGGCTCTTGTTGCATTAGATGACATAGATATAACACTACTCATCAAAGCTCTATTTTCATACTCTACAGTTTCTAGAGATATATTCTGAATAAGTGGTTGATTTAAATTCATTAATGTTGATCTTAAAAAAAATGATAAACCCATCACAAAAATCCCTTGCGGAAATGCTATCGAAATTAAAAATGGAATTGATAATAGCTGACAAACAACAACCGTCATTTCTCTTCCAAGAAGTTTAGATATATACGGTACTAAAAATCCCCCTAAAACCAACCCTAATTGTGATAACCCCATTATAATTCCAACTTTTTCATTATCTATATTAAGTGCGAATTTTAAATAGACACTGAAAAATGGGATTACTAAGCCTGCTCCAAATCCTATAACAGTATTGTAAACTACAAATTTCAATGCATTTCCACTCATTACCTCTTTAAAACCTTTAAAAAAATTTCTCTCTTTATTTTTTTTTAACTTATCAATATCATTTAATCCTAATAATGGATAAAATCCTAATAAAATTATAAAAACACATAGTAGATAAAGCAGTGGAATTGCCTTATCTATGGCAAAAATCTTTCCAAAAGTCTTAATCAAAATTCCTGCAAAATAACTTGCAAAAACCGTTCCCAAGCTTTGAACAATAAAATTCTTACTAAAAACCTTTACTCTTTCATTTTCAACTGAGTTTTCTATCAATAAAACACCAATTGATGAAAAAGGAAATCCATAACCTATTCCCATTAAACTAGAAAATATTTTTATAAAAAATGGATTTTTTATGAATCCAACTCCTAAAATACCTACTGACATCAAAACTAAACCAAAAGAAATAGTTTTTTTCAAACCAACTTTTGAACTAAAGTACGCATTCAACATCGATCCAACAGCTATCGATAAACTTCCTAAAGATAAAACCTGACCAATAACACTTTCTCCATAGCCCAACGTTTTTATATGAATACCTGTAAATACATTATAAACCCCTAAAACTATCGACGATGTTAATAAATTAATAAAAATTATTCTTTCTATCTGTTTCAACTTTAATCCCCCCTAAAATTGACCTAATATATTATACAATATAAATTTACAAAAAAAAATAGCAACAACCTATTTATTAAATACAAAAAAAAGAAACGGCCTTCTGGGGGGGATAGAAGGCCGTCTACAGGGGGGGATTAAATAATACTTTTATTAAGTATAAAGTCTTTTTTGTAATTAAAAACTTACTATTTTCTAATTACACTTTTTTGACGCGAGTCTTCTCAAAAAAGTTTTATTTTTTTATTTTTTTTCAAAAATATCTATATTTACCTCTACTGTTGTTTTTAGTTTATTTAAAAGAAATAATTTCTCAACACCTTTTTGTGGACTTCTCCATCTATATGGTGTCATATTGAAAAGATTTTCAATACTCTGTTGCTCTAATATTTCTGTTTGATACTTTACATTCACTTTTTCTAAATGAGAGAAAATATTTAAATCTTCAATCGGTGAATAAAACTCTTTTCTAACAACATCATAAACTACCTCTTTCAATTCTAAAAGATGATTTTCTCCTGTCGAAACTATTATTAGCTTTCCACCTTTTTTTAAAGTTCTCATTTTTTCTTCTGGGATTATTTTAGCAAACATACATATTATAAAATCTAAAGATTCATCTTCTATTGGTAAAGAGCTTGCACTAGCAACAATCCATTCTATATTTTTATATGATTTTGCTGCAGATATAACAGCCTCCTTTGATATATCTATTCCCACTATCTCATTTTTTACACCTAGATCATTTAAAAAATTTTTTAATCTATTTGTGTAATAACCTTCTCCACAACCTATATCTAAAATTTTTATATCTTTCTTTTCTCCGAGTTCTTTTTTCACTATCTCATTTACTCCATTTGATATACCTTCGTAATAACCTTTCTCTAAGTAGTTTTTTCTACTTAAAACCATCTCTTTACTATCTCCTGGAAGCTTACTATTTTTTTGATTAGACAATAATAAATTTACATGTCCAAATTTAGAGACATCAAAGTTATGATTTCCTTCACATATATATTTTCTTTCAATCTTTTGCATTTTCTTATTACAAACTGGACAAATTATCATTTTATATACCTCACTAATTTTTTTATCTTCTATATATTATATCATAGATTTTATGTTATAATATCTAAAAAATGATGGTGGTGATTATATTATGAAAGAAAACTTTTTCAACAACTTTATTGTTAATTTCTATGACAAAATTGAAACTGAATTCGAATCATTAATGAAAAAAGAAAAGGCAAAAAAACTATCTGTCTTAAATTTAGAGGTTGATGCTATCGACTATTTAGATGGTAGTAAAACTCCAATTATAGAAACAATAAAAGAGGGAGAACACGGTATCGAGATTTTTTTAAAAAATAAAGATATGATTCCTTCGGCTTATAGCATTGAAGATATTTTCCATTCATTCTCTTTAGCTGTTTTAGCTGATAAACTTATAAAAAAAGATAGATATGTTAAAATTTTAGAAGATTTTTATGTGCAGTCTGAAGAATTAGTTAAAGATCACCTTAAACATTTAAATGTAAAAACTTTATCTATTACAGAGGATGAATACGAAGTTTTAGCTATTTCTAAAGCTTCTGGAGCATATAAAGTTGGAGCCGGAATTGTAAAAGAGATTTTCCTTAACAATGATAGAGTTTTCTTTAATATTGATGGATATGATGAAGAGCTTATAACAGCTCATATTGTTGAGTGTAGTGCTGCTGATTTAGCAATGCTTTTAAACAATATTCTTTTCCCTGAAAATGTAGAAGAAATATAAAAAAAAGCGATAGATTTCTATCGCTTTTTAATATTTACTTTTGAACTCTTCAAACTTTTCAGTATCCAAAATAGATTCCTCGATACTCGTAACTTTACTCATTATCGAACCTATTTTTAAATACTTTTTAAAGTTTTGAATAATAATGTCCTCTCCCTGAGCAAAAACTTCCACGTCACCATTAGATAAATTTTTTACAACACCCTTAACTCCAAGTCTTTGAGCATTAAGCTGAGTAGTTATTCTATATCCAACACCTTGAACCCTACCTTTAACTAAAAAATGATATGTTTTCATTTTTCCTCCTCGAATACTATCTCGTCATAATTTCTACAATTTTTAAAATTACTTGTACTGATTTCTCCATAGATTGGAAAGGTATAAACTCAAATTTTCCATGGAAATTATGTCCACCTGTAAATATATTTGGACAAGGTAATCCTTTGAACGATAATCTAGCTCCGTCAGTTCCACCTCTAATTGGCTTTATAATCGGCTTTACTCCAACTTCTAACATAGCTTCTTTGGCTAAATCCACAATATGATAAACTGGTTCTATCATCTCTCTCATATTATAATAGCTATCTGTCATTGTTAAAATAAGTTCAGCATCAGAATATTTTCCTGCTAAATAGTTTACTGCGTTCTCTATCAAACTCTTCTTTTCTAAGAACTTCTCTTTCGAATGATCTCTTATTATATAATCTATCTCTGTTAACTCAATTGTTCCTTTAAAATTTGTTAATAAGAAGAATCCTTCATATCCTTCTGTATACTCTGGTCTTTCACTAACAGGAAGCATCGCATTTAATTCCATAGCTAATAACATCGCATTTATCATTTTATTCTTTGAAGCTCCTGGATGTATATCTCTTCCTTTAATAACTATATTTGCTGAAGCTGCATTGAAATTCTCAAACTCTAATTCTCCAATTTCTCCACCATCAATCGTATATGCAAACTTTGCCCCAAATTTTTCTACATCAAATAGATTTGCTCCTCTTCCAATCTCTTCATCAGGAGTTATTCCTATTTTAATCTCTCCATGCTCAATCTCTGGATTATCTTTTAAAAATTTTAAAGCTGTCATAATCTCTACTATTCCAGCTTTATCATCCGCTCCTAAAAGAGTCGTTCCATCTGTTACAATTAAAGTTTGATCTATATATTTTTTTAACTCTGGAAAATCTTTAGTTTGCATAACGATATCTAATTCTTTATTTAAAACTATATTTTCTCCATCATATTTTTCTATTATTCTAGGTTTAACATCTGTTCCGTTAAACGATGGTGCTGTATCCATATGAGCTATAAATCCAATTGTTGGAATCTCTTTTTTCGAATTTGATGGTAGCGTCCCCATAATATATCCATTTTCATCTAATGATATATCCACTAATCCAATCTCTTCTAAATCTTTAACTATTACTTTAGCTAAATCCCACTGAATCTCTGTACTCGGACATGTTTTACTCTTAGCATCCGCTGTTGTATCAATCTGCACATATTGTAAAAACTTTTCTAATAAAAAACTCATCTTTCCTCCCAAAACCTCTTTATTGTTTAACATATATATAAATTAACATAATTTGTCCAAAAAAATAGTCTCTTTTGCAAAAATATCAAAAATATGTTACCATCTTATGATAGAAAATAAAATTTGTGAGGTTGAAATTAAAGTTGAAATTAAGATTAGAAAAATACTTAGTTGAATGTGGTGTGGCTAGTAGAAGAAAGATAAAGAAAGCTGTTGCTGAAGGCAGAGTCACTGTTAATGGGTTAGTTGAGGTAAATGATGCAACTGAAGTTGAATGGGGAATAGATACCATTACTTTCGACGGAGTTATTCCTAAGAAAAAAGAACTAAAATACTATATTATGTATAAAGTTGCTGGTTACATAACCGCAATGGAGGATATGAATAAAAAAACTGTTGCTGAACTTCTCCCTGACTTTGTAGATAAAAGATCTGTCTCACCTGTTGGAAGACTCGATAAAGATACTGAAGGACTTTTGCTTTTTACAAGTGATGGTGATTTAAGTTATACAATGGCTCACCCAGATAAAAAGATGGAAAAAACATACTATGTCGAATTAGATAGAGAAATTTCTGAAGAAGATATTTTAGCTCTTGAAACAGGAGTAAAATTAGATACTGATTATACATCTCTTCCAAGTAAAGTTGAGTATTTAACTTCTAAAAGTATTCATTTAACAATTACAGAAGGAAAATATCATCAAGTAAAAAAAATGCTTAAAGCTGTAAAAAATAAAGTTATCTATCTAAAAAGAGTTCAATTTGGAAATTTAACTCTCGACGGAATGAATCCAGGAGATGTAAAGGAAATTTTTAGAGAAGATATTGATATATAAAAAAGCTGGAAATTTATCCAGCTTTTTTTACACTCTATCCTATTACTAAATATGTTAAAAATGAAGATAAAGCTAATACAAATCCAATTGCAGATTCATACGGTATTAGCTTTAATCTCTCTTCTAATTTCATACTGCACGCTCCACCTGTACTATGGAAAAATGACCCATGAGGTAGATGGTCTAAAACTGTTGCTCCAGAGTTCACCATTGCCGCACCCCAAACAGCACTAACCCCTGCTGCTAAAATTGCACCCGAGAAAGTTGCTGATGCTATTGTTGCTCCTGCTGTTGTTGATGCCGTCGCTCCAGACATTAATGCCCCTGCTATCGGTGCAATAAGTCTATCGCTTATATTAGCTTTTCCTAACAGAGAAAGTATAACATCTTTCAATGTAGAGTTTTTAATTATTCCGGCTACCGTTCCTGTTCCTACTAAAAGAATTGCCACTCCAGACATTTTTTGAAGTCCATACTCCATAGATTCCTTTAATTTCGCTGTTTTTCCCATGAAAACTATTCCAACTAAACCACCTACTGGTAAAGCAATAAGAGGATCTACATTTATACCAGCTATCGGTCTTAGAGCCAGTAAAGTTATTGTCACAAGAGGTCCTACAATACTTCCAAAGAATGATGGCAACTCTCCTTTTTCTTCAATATTTTCTATCTCTATAACTTTTTCTCCTTTTTCAACCAACAGATTTGCTATTAAAATCGTTGCAATTAAACCTATCAATGCTGGAACTATATTTACCCACATAACTGACGAAAGTGAAGCCCCAAAATTTTCAGCTGATGCTATTGTATTCGGATTTGGAGATATTATATTTCCACATTTTCCTCCTCCAATCATAGCTAATAGCATGGCCATTTTTGACATTTTCAATCTTCTTGCTATAGCTAAAGCTATTGGTGACACTGTTATAACAGCAACGTCAATAAATACACCTATTGCTGTTAATATAAGCGCTGATAACGCAAGTGCTAAGATCGCTCTTTTTTCACCTAACTTATCTATTATTGTTTCCGCTATTTTTGTTGCTGCTTCTGTTTTTATAAGTATTCCTGCTAATATACCCGCTGTTAAGATTCTAACAATCGCTGGAGTAACATCCTTTACTCCACTTATCATTAAATTTACCGTTTCAGGAAGAGATACTCCTCCTGCTAACCCACCTATAACGGCTCCTAATATCAAGCTATATGCTGGATTAGCTTTTCTTATAATTAAAATTATTGCAATTATTAGTCCTAATACTGCTCCAAATGCTGTCATTTTTCCTCCCTACTACTTAGAATATTTTTTCTCACAAACTTTAATCAATCTAAATATCTCTTCTGAATTTCCTTTTACAAATTTATATGCGATCTCTTTTTTCATAGCTTCTTCTAATAAAATTGGATAATTTATTATTGAAAAGAAACTATCTATTCCTTTTTCATGAGTTTGAACAGCATCATCTGTTAATCCTCCAGCTAAAGCTATAACTGGTATATCAAATTTTTTAGCTATCTTTGCTACACCTACAGGAGCTTTCCCCATTGCTGTTTGAAGATCTAATCTTCCTTCACCTGTTATCACAAAATCTGCATTTGATAACTCTTGCTCTAATCCAACTTTTTCTAAAATCATATCTATTCCAGGAGATAATTTTCCGTTTAAAAATGCAACTAGTCCTCCTCCTAATCCTCCCGCAGCTCCTGCTCCAGAAAGATTTGATACATCGATTCCTGTTTCTTTTTTTATAACTTCAGATAAATCTTTTAATCCTTTATCTAAATCTTTAACCATCTCTTCTGTGGCACCTTTTTGTCTTGAATATATCTCTGCTGCACCTCTTGGTCCGTAGAAAGGATTATCTACATCACATGCAATTAGAAATTTACAATCATCTAGCTCTTTCATTTTTGATGATGAATCAACAAATCTAACTTTTGATAAAATCTCACCACCAAAACCTAATTCGTTTCTATTTTCATCTAAAATCTTAAAACCTAAAGCTTGAAGCATACCTAGCCCGGCATCATTTGTTGCGCTTCCTCCAATTCCTATGACAAATTCACGACACCCTTTTAATATAGCATCTTTTATCAATTCTCCAGTTCCATATGTTGTTGTCTTCATAGGATTTCTTTTCTCTGTTGGAATAAGTGGTAATCCTGAAGCTTCCGCCATCTCTATAACTGCAGTTCCATCTCCCATTATCCCATACTTTGATTCTATTTTTTCCATCAGCGGATTATTAACTAAAACTTTAACAATTTTTCCATCTGTTCCTTCTACTAATGAAGAAACTGTCCCCTCTCCACCATCAGCTATTGGAACTTTAACTATCTCTGCATCCGAATATACTTTTCTTACTCCTTCTTCTATTGCACTCCCTAGTTCAAAAGAACTTAAACTACCTTTAAAAGAATCTATCGCAATAACTACTTTCATATCTTCCTCCTAAATTAAATTTTTCGTATGTATTTTACTCTCTTCATTCTGTATATCCTTTTTCTAATTTTTTAGGAATAGATTATTACTGTTCAAAAACTCCTAGATCTTTATTGTCTATCAATAACTCAACTCTTGGATCATCTTGTAGATGAGCATACTTTTGAATAAACCATTTTACTAACTCTTCATCTCTTTTTACTTCAGTTCCATTATTTATAAATATATTTATTGTTATACTTTTAAAATATTTCAATCCTAGTTCGATATCTCTATCTATCATCTCTTTAGTTTGACCTTTAACACAGATTAGAAGACAAACAGAATATAATTTTTGACTTAAATCCTCTATTTCAACAGTTCCAACTTTGAAATTTTTTCCGTAAGAGTGTATTCTAAAATCATTATCAAATGTTTCCATTCCCATTCTAAATCTTATATCTATCCCTTTGAAAAACTCTTTAATCTCATTCAACCTATTTTTATATCCATAATAGATTTCAAAGTAAAGTAGTTTTATATTTTTTGCTAAAACAACCTCTCTTATCTTTTCTAAAGTTGATTCTGGAAGTTCAAATACAGAACCCGAATTAATAACCTCTAAGGCTCCAAATTCGCCTGTTACCTCTTCTAAAGTTTCTATATTCACTTTTTGAATCTCATCTAAATCTGTTGAGTTATCCTCTATATAGTTACAAAATTTACACTTTCCATACTTACAAGGCAATCCTTTTAACAAAACAATCTCTCTTTTATTTTTATTTTCAATCTTACTATATCTAATTCCCATTTCTCTCTCCTAATATATTTTTAAGTGGAAAAAGAGCAGGAAAAAATTCCTGCTCATAATTTAATTAGTTATTAAATTTTGGTGTTGCTTCGTCTTTTATCATCTCTACGAAGCTTTCTAATGACATTGACTCTTGGTTTTGAGAACCAAATCTTCTAATGTTCACTTCTCTATTTTCAACTTCATTTTTACCAATAATTAATTGTACAGGTACTTTATATTTTCCGTTAGCTTCTCTAATTTTGTATCCGATAGATTCAGCTCTTGTATCTATTTCAACTCTGATTCCTTCAGATTTTAATATTGATACTAACTCTTTTGCATAAGGTACAACATCATCATTTATTGTTAATACCTTAACTTGACATGGTGCTAACCAAGTTGGGAATGCTCCTGCATAGTGCTCGATTAATATTCCCATGAATCTCTCTAATGAACCATAAACAACTCTATGAATCATTACTGGTCTATGCTTCTCTCCATCTTCTCCAACATAAGAGATATCAAATCTCTCTGGTAAGTTGAAGTCTAATTGGATAGTTCCACATTGCCAAGTTCTTCCGATAGCATCCTTTATTTTGAAGTCTAGCTTCGGACCATAGAATGCTCCATCCCCTGGATTTAATTTATAATCTCTTCCTAACTTCTTTAAAGCTCCCTCTAAAGCTGATTCAGCTTTATCCCAAATCTCTTGAGATCCAATAGCTTTTTCTGGTCTTGTAGATAACTCGATTGCATATTCGAATCCGAATAGCCCTCTGTAGAATTTATCTATTAAGTTTACTACTCCAATAATCTCATCTTCGATTTGTTCTGGAGTCATAAATATATGAGCGTCATCTTGTGTAAAGTTTCTTACTCTCATTAATCCATGAAGTGCTCCTGAGAACTCATGTCTATGAACGATTCCTAACTCTCCAGCTCTGATTGGTAAATCTTTATATGAATGCATTCCATGCTTGTAAACTAAAACTCCACCTGGACAGTTCATAGGTTTTATAGCGAATTCAGTTTCATCAATCTCTGATGTATACATATTCTCTCTATAGTTCATCCAGTGTCCTGAAGTTTCCCATAACTCTTTATTTAACATGATAGGAGTTTGAATCATTTCATATCCAGCTTTCTCATGCTCTCTTCTCCATAAATCTGTTAATACATTTCTCATTTTCATACCGTTTGGTAAGAAGAACGGGAATCCTGGTCCGAAGTCACTTGTAAAGAATAACTCTAACTCTTTACCTAATCTTCTATGATCTCTTTTTTCAGCTTCCTCTAAGAACTTTAAGTGAGCTTTTAATTGAGGTTCAGTTGCGAAAGCAAATCCATAGATTCTTTGTAACATTTTGTTATTAGAATCCCCTCTCCAGTAAGCTCCAGCTACTGACTTTAATTTGAAAGCTTTTAAGTAAGATGTAGATGGAACATGTGGTCCTCTACATAAATCGATAAAATCTCCTTGCTTATAGAATGTTAACATTTCGTTAGCTGGAATACTCTCGATTATCTCAACTTTATAAGTTTCTCCAAGGTTTTTGAAGTGCTCAATAGCTTCCTCTCTAACCATTTCTATTCTTTCAACTTTTATATTTTCTTTAACTATTTTTTTCATCTCAGCTTCGATTTTTTCTAAATCTTCATCTGTGAATTGATTTTCAGGATCGAAATCATAATAGAATCCATTCTCTATTGATGGACCTATTGCAACTTTTGTTCCAGGGAATAATCTTATAACTGCTTGTGCCAATAAGTGAGCAGTTGAATGCTTTATGATCTCTTCTCCATCCTCTGTTTCTGGAGTTATGATTTCAATATTAGCATCTCTATCTAATACGTAGCTCATATCTACTTCTTTTCCATCTACTTTTGCTCCAATAGCTTTTTTAGCTAAAGAGTTACTGATTGATTTTGCAATCTCAAACATATTTACACTGTTTTCAAACTCTTTTATATCTCCACTTGGTAATATTACTCTCATGTTTTTCTCCTTTTCTATAAATATAAAATATTTTAATCCTCTAGATCATCTATCTTGATTCCATCAAATAGATATGTATCAGGGGATGTCTTTTTGTTTTTATCTGTTGTTGCTCCTAATCCAAAGATATTAGAATCTGGGAATGTTAACAATCTGAATTGAATTGCCATACTCCACTCGTAATCTTTGGTTCTATATGAATAATCTCTTTCATAAGCCACTGCCCATTCATAGTATCCAAACTCTTTTCCTATTTCCACTCCAAATCCATCAAATGTGCTTCTTCCTGTTTCTTCAGGTTGTCCACTCAACTGATCATAGAATTTAACATAAGCTTTCGTTCTCCAACCTTCACTAGGTTTTCCAACTTTTGCATGTAAGCTAAACTCATGCTCTATCTCTGTATCTCTCCATTTTGCTGTATCTACATAGCTTTGGAAAGCTGATTTTTGGTTATAGACATACCCAAGTCCTATTCTATTGTATGAATAGAATAATCTTCCCTCTAACTCTTCTAAAGACTTTAGGTAGT
This sequence comes from Cetobacterium sp. ZWU0022, assembly GCF_000800875.1. Taxonomy (NCBI): domain Bacteria; kingdom Fusobacteriati; phylum Fusobacteriota; class Fusobacteriia; order Fusobacteriales; family Fusobacteriaceae; genus Cetobacterium; species Cetobacterium sp. ZWU0022. Next base: position 15,954 of record NZ_JRJZ01000002.1, on the reverse strand, counting down.
CTCCAGTTTGTTCATATCTCTTATCATTTCTTTGCATCATAAGAGATGTGTGGAATCCTCTTTTATAATCTCCAAAATAAGTTCTATCATCCACAATTCTATTTAAATTAAATGTTCGAACTCTAGAGTTTTCTCTATCTTCTAAAACTTGTCTAATTCTATCAATCTCAACTTGAGATAGTTGATCTGGTGTCTTTTTATATTCTGAAGCTGCATATGAAACTAACTCTGCATCTGTAAATCTCTTATCCTTATAAGTATAAGCTAAATAAACTACATCCGAATTATAGTTTGATAGTGAGTTATTCCAATCTCCTGCATTTTTGTAATCTTCGTAGCTAGCTTTATAAAGATGCTCTACATCTCCACCAACTAAGTATGACACTGAGTAAGTTTTATTCTTAGTATTAATTACTTTTGCATTCTCTTCATCTCTTTCATCTTTTCCTTCAATATACTCTAAGTTTAACTTATTTTTACCAAAGTCATAAGTGTATCCATAGACATCTTCTCTGATTCTTTCTTCAGCATCACTTACACCTTCAATATTCCAAATACTAGAATCTATTCTACGATTTTTATAGTAGAAATAGTTATTAGAATATCTGTAGTTAGCACCATAGTTTTCAAATGTTAAATCGTTATGGTTCTCTTTTTCTGTGTTGTAATCTGTAAATCTTTTATCTATTCCATAATCTAAACCAAAACTATTCTCATCATCGATTAAGAACTCTAACTTTTGATTTAAGATTTCACCTTTTTTATTGTCATTACTTGCTCTTCTAACATCCTTATAATCAACCGTGTATATAGTTTGAGTGTTTCCTAAATCGAATGTTAAAGTATCTGATACTTCATTTACATTTTCTTTATGGAACATTCTTCTATCGCTAGTCATCTTAGAGTCAGAATCGTAAGAGTAATCTTGATACATATATGTCAATCTATTGTTTAAAGCTAGATCTGTAACTCTATCTCTGTTGTCACTATTATCAAATAGCGTCACATCGTGAGCAAATCCAGCTCTAACTCTAGTTGATTTATCCTCTGTTGATAGCTCTTTTGATTTTTCATCATCATAACCTTTGTCATATTGATCGAATCTAAGGTTTCCGTATAACTCTAAATCTCCTAAAGCACCTAAAGAAAGTTTTTCATTAGATAATCCAACCTCATAGAAATCTGATTCGTTTACATAAACTCTATAAGCTTCTCTACCCCAAGGAGTATCAAAATCAGAGTATGTATAGATTCCCTCTCTATCCCAAATCTCCTCTTTAGTGTTACCACCAGCTACAGTAAACTTATAGTTATCATACATAAAGTCTATGTAACCTCTATTTTCTGTAGTTTTATTATAGATTATATTCTCATATCTGTTGTATTGAGCATCTCTATAATTTTTTGTTCCTGGATTTAAAATATTAGTCTTACTATTTCTATATAATGCTTTTTCTCTAAATGGATCGCTTTCAAGACTTAATTTGTGTTCAAACTCACTATAATCATATCCAACTTTATAGAATACATCTTTATATAGGTGATATTCTCCCAGTGAAGTTTTTAAGTTTTTGCTATCATAGATATCATATTGTGAAACTGTCCAAGGAGTATAATCAAACTCTATTCCATAGAAACCTTTTCTATTTAATTTACTGAAGTTTGGGTCTCTTTCCCAAGAGTTTAACTCTCTAAACTTATCTCCAGATTTATCATCATAAGATATGAAAATCTTATTCTCTTTATCATTGAAATTGAATCCAAAGTTTTCAGCTCTCGATTGTAAATCTTTTTTAGTCGATCCCGGATCCATATCATAAAGGTAGTTATAATAAGCACCCATCGAATATCTCTCATTCTCTTTTTGAATTGAGATATCACTTGTTAAATCATAGTCTGCTGAAGCTCCGTAATCCATATCGTCTAATTGCTCTGCAACAATAACACCGTAAGCTTTTTTATCTGATACTAAATTTAACTTCGCCTTTAAGGTTATATCATTATTGCTTCCTAAATTTGTTAGCTCTGTATCTAAATTATAGAATCCTAAACTTCCACCCTTATCAGGTATACCATCTATATATTTCCAACCGTTATTGGTATTTTCTTTTCCACGGAAGTAGCTATCTATTCCATCATCCATAGTTGAAATCATATTGTATGTTGCATTTTGATAGTTCAGATTTAAATATCCATTTTCTCCTGAGTAATTATGAGTATAATTTACATCCCATCTATTGAAGTTTCTTTCAATCTCATCTTCATCAGCTTTTTTATGTACAAGCCAATCATTTATATTTAATTGTCCACTTCCATAACTACCTAGGTCATACCAATTTTCCATTCTTCCAATTAAAAGACCGATTCTATCTCCAAACTTTGGTGAAATTCCACCTTTAAACTTACTGTCTTTATCTCCCCAAAGTACTCCTGATGTTATATACCAACCATAATCATCATCTGATCCCCAGCTTGGGAATAAAGGTACTTCCGATCCTTGTCTTATATTAAATCTATACCATGGTAATGAAAATGGGATTATATCTGTATCTCCAATAAATAAATCAGTATTTCTAAAAGTTACCTGTTTATCAGGCTCTATTACAATTGTATCTGATTGCAAATGGTATCCAACTTCTGAAGGGTTTCTCGTTTCAATAATTTTAGGATCAGTTGTAAACCAAGCATTTCTTAAATAGGTTTTTCCATTTAAATATTCGGTTTTATCTCCACCGAAATATATTCTATCGTTTGGTTTTTCTGCTCCTGTAATCTGACCAACCTCTAGATATCCAAAACTTTTTCCAAAGCTTCCAGTATTTCCTTCAGTATCAAACTCTCCGTTAGATGAATCTATCTTTAACTTTCCGGTCGGTTCATCCGCCTCTAAGAAAAATTCTCCAGGAACATAAGCTCTATTTCTTTCTCTATCTACTCTTACTTCAAAAGCTTTTAACTTTAAAGATCCATATCTAACATTTACTCCATCTGTTGAAGTCATAGTATTAGAGTTTAAATCTATTTCAACTTCATCCTGTGTATCTTTAAGCATCTCAGTTTGTGCTTTTAAACTACTCATTGCAACAACCATTAATGCTAAAATCAAATAGATTTTCCTTTTCATTAGCCCTCCCATTTTCCCATTTTATGTTAAGTTCAATTATACCATAAAACAAAAAAGGTTGCCAGTAGCAACCTTTTTATTTATTATTTTAATAAGAATTCAATTTTTCTAAAAGCTCTGATTTTTGTCTTAATCCAACGATTTGATCAACTTTAACTCCATCTTTAAAGATAATCATTGTTGGGATACTTCTAATTCCGTAATCTCCAGCTAAATCTCCGCTTTCATCTACATTCACTTTACATATCTTTGCAGAAGTTTCTCCTGAAAGCTCTTCTAAAATTGGAGCTAACATCTTACAAGGTCCACACCAGTCAGCCCAGAAATCCACTAATACAATTCCTTTTGATTCTGTTACTTCACCTTTAAAATTTGAATTATTTAAACTTAAAACTTTTCCCATTTTTTCCTCCTTAACACGGAAAATCTTCCTTTAAATTGTAGTTGTACTTTAACATACCTAACTATTTTTGTCAATTTTAATTTCTTACCTATTTATAGAACTTTTTTAAAAGATTTCCTTTTTTCTCTTCATCTTTTAATCCTTTTATGATTACTATTCCTTTTTCCACATCACCAATTAAAATTCCAGACATTAATTGAGAATTTTTAAAATTTAACTTTTTATAGATTAACTCTTCAAATATTGTTTCAGAAACTGAATCTCCTGTTTCTAAAACTCCTCCTGCTGAAAATATTTTTGTACCCATGCCTTCAAAAGTTACCGGTTGAATTTTATCTTCATATCTTTCATCTATTCCTAAAGCATTTAATGCGGCTACTTTTCCTTGATCTGATGAGATTTGCCAAAGTCCAATTATATTTCCTTTATACTCAGCAACATCTCCACATGCATATATATTTTTTTTAGAAGTTTGCATTTTTTCATCAACAACAATTCCTCTATTAGTTTTTATATCTGCTGATTGAGCCAACTCTTTGTTTGGAGTAATTCCAGAACTTATGATTACAATATCCGCTTTCACAAACTCTCCATTATCTAGATAAATTCCTTCAACGTCATTCGTCCCTTTAAACCTTTCCGCTTTAGAGTTTTTGTATAATTTTACGTTACTTTTTTCTATACATTTTTCAAAAATCTTTGATCCATCTTCATCAAGTTGTCTTGGTAAAATTCTCTGCATCATCTCTATAACGGTAACTTCTAATCCCAACTTTTGTAATCCGCATGCTGATTCCAACCCTAAAACTCCTCCACCTATAACAACAGCTTTCTTCTTACCAATACAATAATTTTTTATCTCATCAACATCATTTTTATCTCTAACAGTAAATATACCTTTAAGATGCGAATTCCCTATACTAGGAATCATTGCTTTTGCTCCAGTTGCTATTATTAATTTGTCATATTGTACTATGCCTTTAGATGTTTTTAATCTCTTACTCTCATGGTCTATATTTTCTACAACTGTATTTAATCTTACTTCTATTTTTTTATCTTCGTACCATTTCTCATTTTTTACTAAGAATTTATCCCTTTCAATACTTTCCCCTATCATTTCTGATAAAAGGGTTCTATAGTATGGATATTCATTTTCATTGGATAGGATTGTTATTCTCACATCTTCACTTCTTTCTCTAGCTGCTTTAGCTGCTGATAATGCCGCAACTCCTCCTCCAACAATAACAATCATATCATCCGTTTCAACTTTCTTTAACTTCTCCTCTATTGGAGATGGAACAAAGAATTCTTTTCCAACACCACAAGCTGGACAAATATCTGGTGCGTCAATCTGATTGTAACTTTCACCACAAACTGTACAAGTCCACTTCATAAATTTTCTGTCTGGATTTAGATTTTCTACTTCCTCTGCCACAATTTTTTCTGGAATAGTTTTTAAAAACATATGCTTTGCAAAATTCTGTCCAAACTCGAAAGCTGAATCTAACTCTTTTCTTGATGCTCTAAAATTAATTTTTATTCCATCGATAACGTTCATTCGAAGTTGATTTAATCTATCTAAAATATTTGGAACTGCTTCTCCGCTCCATCCATAACTTCCAAAAGCTGAAACATATTTTCCACCGTGAACAATTGGATTTAAAGATGTTAAAAGATTCCAAATAACTGGGAGTGTATCTCCATTTATCGTACAACTTCCAAATATTATTCCATCAGCCCATTGAAACTCTCTTAAAATTTCACCTTCTAATTTTCCAAAATTCTGTACATCCAAATCATAACTTTTTACATCTACTGTACTGTTATAATCTTTTATCCCTTTTTCTATCTCTTTTGCTAACTCTCTTGTGTATCCATAAGCTGTAGCATAAGGAATTATTACACTTTTAAATTCATTTGGATTTTTTACTGTTGACCAATTTTTATATGTTTCAATAACTTTATCTATATCCACATCTAAAACTGGTCCATGACCAGGTAAAATCATCTCTATCTTTAAATCTTTTATCTTTTCGATACCCTCTAAAACATATTTTCTAAATGGCGAGAAAATACACATATAATAATATCTTAAGGCAATCATATAATCTCTCTTTTTCTCTAATGGTAACTTTGAAAGCAAAATATCGTCAAAGCTATAGTGTGAACCAAAAGAGTCACACGTGACTAAAACTTTATCCTCTTCAACATATGTATAGATTGAATCTGGCCAGTGCAAAAACGGAGCTGAAATAAATTTCAAGGTTTTATCTCCTAAAGAGATTTTATCCCCGTGTTCTACAATAATATGAGGAAACTCTTTATTTAAAATTCCTTTTAAAAATTCAATCGTATTTTTTGATCCTACCACTTTTGCATTCGGAGCTAAATCTAATAATTTTCCTACAGATCCCGAATGATCAGGTTCTGTATGGTTTAAAACTATATAATCTATCAACTTTATATCATCTAAACATGTTTTGAGTCTCTCTAAAAACTCATTGAATTTAATCTCTTTTACTGTTTCAAAAATAGCAATCTTTTCACTACCTTTTAATAGATAAGAGTTATAAGTTGTTCCAAACTGAGTTTCCATTATTACATCAAAAACTTTCAAATCAGGATTCAGTGATCCTACCCAATAGATATCATCTTTCAATTTAAAAGAGTTCATAATCCCACCTCGATTTTTATTTTGCCTCTTTTTCTCTTTCAGCTTGTGACTTTGTAACATAATATGGTTCTAGTGTAAATAGATTATCCTCTTTCTCTACTGCTAATTCAGCTAACAGTGAAGCTCTAGAAACATTTATTGATTTTTTTATAAAAATAGCTTTATCACCCAATCTATTTCTGATTAACTCTTCATAAACTACAGCTCCATCACCAACAAAAACTGTTTCCTCTTCAATAGAGTTTAAAATATTTTCTAACTCTTCTGCCATATAGTCACCTTCTAAAATAAAGGCTCCATTCTCTTTCTTATATACTCCAGCAAATACTCTTTCCTTTCTTGCATCTAACATAGCTACAACTTTTTTATCTCCAGTATAAGTCTGAGCCAGTAAATCTAGCTCATTTATTCCTGCAATTGATTTTTTTAAAGCATAGGCTAATCCTTTTGCTAGTCCAACTCCAATTCTAATTCCAGTAAACGATCCTGGACCAATACTCACCGCAATCTTATCAATGGTTTTTTTATCCACACCTGTTAAATTAAAAAGTGTATCAATCGTTGTCATCGTTATCGCCGAGTGGTTTTGTTTTACGTTTAAAGTTATCTCTCCTACCAACCCTTTTTTATCATCATACAGAGCAACTGTCCCTATATTTGTAGATGTATCAATAGCTAAAATCAACATATTTTAACATCTCCTCCTCTTTTTCTTTATCTCCAACATACTCTAAATTTACAGCTCTAACCTCTAAGTCATCGGTTTCTAAAGCATATTCAAACTCTATTCTTATATATTTTTTAGGCAGTTCACTTTCAATTATATTTGCCCACTCTATAAGAGCAACACCATCGTTATTTATATAATCCTCATATCCTATCTCATAGATTTCGTCTGCACTCCCAAGTCTGTATACATCAAAATGATATAAAGGTAATCTTCCATCTAAATACTCCAATACATAATTAAATGTTGGACTTTTTAAATTTTCCTCTATTCCCAACTCTTTTGCAAAGTTTTTTGTAAACGTAGTTTTCCCAGTACCTAAATCACCAATCAATGCTACTACTGTATTTGGCGAAACATAGTCTGCTAACTTTTTAGCCAAAGCATTAATCTCTTCAAATTTTAATATCTTTCTCACTAACTTTTCACCTATCCTTGTATCTTGTTAACTATATTTGTTGTAGATTTCCCTTCAACAAATCCTAAAATTCTTACTTCTCCACCATTTTTTTCAACAATCTTTGTTTCTGGTAAATCATCCTTTGTATAATCTCCACCTTTTACATGAATTGATGGCTTTAATTCGTCTAAAAGCTCACATGGAGTATCCTCCTCAAAAATAACTGTATAGTCTACAGCTTTTAAACCACATAACATCTCTGCCCTATCTAACTCACTGTTGATTGGTCTTGATTCACCCTTTAATCTTTTCACCGAAGCATCCGAGTTAACACCTACAATTAAGATGTCCCCCTGTCTTTTAGCTTCGTTTAAATAAGTCAAATGTCCAACATGTAAAATATCGAAGCATCCATTTGTAAATACTACTTTTTTATTTTGCTTTTTTAACTCTTCTATTAACTGTGCTGCCATAGCTCTTTTTAAAATCATACATCTCTCTCCTAATATCATCATTTTTGTTTTTATTATACCATAATTTTTAAACTTATATACACCCGCTAGTTTTTTTTCTTTCTACATGTTAAACTAAAGCGAGGTGATTTTTTTGAGAATTTTAGGTATCGATCCAGGAACAGCTATTGTTGGATATTCTATTGTGGATTATAAAGAAAATAAGATTGTTCTTATAAAATATGGATGTATTTTTACAGATAAAAATTTAGCTATGGAGGATAGACTTCTTCAAATTTTTGATGAGCTAGAAGAGATTATAGATTTATACTCACCACAATTTATGGCGATAGAGGAACTTTTCTTCTTCAAAAATAATAAAACAGTTATCAGTGTTGGACAAGCTAGGGGAGTTATTGTTTTAGCTGGAAAAAGAAAAAATCTTCAAATTGAAAACTATACCCCTTTACAAGTGAAAATGGGAATAACTGGATATGGAAAAGCTGATAAGAAACAGGTTCAATTGATGGTTCAAAAAATATTAAAACTTGATGAGATTCCAAAGCCAGATGATGCAGCCGATGCTATCGCTGTTGCCATAACTCATATAAACTCATTAACAAACTCTTTATACTCACCAAAAGTTACTCTTACTCCTCCAACTAAAGTTGAAAAGGAGATAAAAAGTAATAGAATGACAGCAAAAGAGTTTCGTGAGCTTCTATTAAAAAAATAAAAAAATTAGGTGTCAGAATATTTTTCTGACACCTTTTTTATATCTACTTTGAATTATATTTTTTTAATCCTAACTCAATTATTTTTACAGCTTTTTCTAATCTATCTAAGTCTAGAGCATAAGATATCCTAACCTTATTTACTCCTAATTCCTCTCTTTGATAGAATCCTTTTGCTGGTGTTAACATAACAGTTGAGTTATCATATGAAAACTCTCCCAATAACCATTTTGAAAACTCTGTTGCATCCTCTACTGGAAGTTGAACAATACAATAGAAAGCTCCCTCAGGTTTATTTAATACTACACCCTCTATATTTTTTAATCCTTCATATAGGAAATCTCTTCTCTCCATATACTTTGCATTTACAGTTTCATAGTAAGCTCTATCTTTACATCTATAAAGAGCTTCTGCTCCAACCATATCTAAAGTTGAAATAGATAGTCTTGATTGGCAAAGCTTTAAAATATATGCCATGAATTCTTTATTTTTATTTAAAATCGTTCCTACTCTAGCTCCACATGTTGAGAATCTTTTTGATATTGAATCTATCAAAATAATTCTCTCTAAATTGTCACTAAATGTTCCGCAGCTAACTGTATCTTTTCCATCATAGATAAACTCTCTGTAAACCTCATCACTGATTAAAAATAAATTTTTCTCCTTAGAAATCTCATTTAACATAAGCAGTTCATCTTTTGAATAAACTGAACCTGTTGGATTCCCTGGATTTGAAAACATTATTGCCTTTGTTTTCTCTGTTACTAAACTTTCGATAACCTCTTTTTTTGGCAACTTAAAGTTATCTTCGAATTGAGTTGGTATCCCCACAACCTTTATCCCTAACATTGCAAAGAAACTATTGTAATTTGCATAATATGGTTCTGGAATCAAAACCTCTTCTCCTGCATCAAAAAGTGTCATCAACGTAAATAGTAGTGCTTCACTTCCTCCAGCAGTTATTAAGATTTCATCACTGTTATAATCCATCCCTAAATTTTTATAATATCCTTTTACTGAGTCTATTAACTCTTTTCTCCCCGAAGAGTCTGAATACGCTATTGTTTCTTGTCCAAAATTCTCTATTGCTTCAAAAAACTCCTTTGGAGTTTCTAAATCTGGTTGTCCTATATTTAAATGTATAATGTCTATCCCAGCTTCTTTAGCTTTTTTCGAGTATGGTATCAACTCTCTTACAGGAGATGTTTTTAAGTTTTGTATATTTTTTGAAAACATCTGTCCCTCCTAAGCAAACTTTTTAATATTATACCAAGCTCTTGCCTTTATGTGAAGTTTTTTTTGATTGAAGTGTAAACTAATCTTTGATATAATTTCATCAACAACTATTCTTTAAGGGAGAATTTATAATGAAGGTAAATTTCAAATCATTTTTCTTAACATTGGGGATTTTTTATGTTTTAATCGGAGCTCTTGGAATTAGCAATATGGGATTTTTTAATAAAAATATTGAATATATTTTAAGTACCGTTCTATTTTTAAATGGAGCTTATCATATATTCTATTCTACAAGTAATAGAAAAAGTCCATACTTCCATTGGGGGCTTGTTTTAGCAGAGGGAATTATCGAACTTATCTCTGTTGCAATTATTCTTTTAAACACTTTTACCAGCCAGTTATTCTTTACAAGTTACATCGGTGTTCTTCTTTGTTTAAAGGGACTAATTTTAATCTTAGGAAGAGACAATAAATTTACTTCGTGGGAAAAAACAAATGCTAAAGTTAGAGTTCTCGTAATCGTAAAAGGACTTTTACATTTCCTTTTTGGATCTTTAATTGTAGTTTTACCTTTGCTTACTGACAAAGCTGTTTACATAGTTTTCGGATGGTATATTCTATTTTTAGGAATCCACTTCTTAACAGAGGAATATATGGGTAACAAAAAAAGTGATGAAATCTAATCATCACTTTTTTATTTTATCCAATAGTTTCAAAATTGGAATTTGTGATTTCTCATAATCGTTTAATGCCATTATCCAAATTAATATTGAATATAAAATCGTATATATCCCAGTTTTAATTATAAAGTTTAGATAATCTACATTATTTAAATAAGTATTTAAAATAATTCCAAAAAGCATTGTAATCCCAATTGGAATTGACATTTTAAATATATTTTTCCAAAATCTAATTATATCCAATCCAACAACAACTTTATAATATATATTCATTATTATTATTTGACCTAATATAAAAGATATTCCTGTAGCGATAGCACAACCTATCGCTCCATATTTTTTCACTAAAAAAATACTCATTCCTAAATTTAAAAATGCTATTATCAAATATACAACAGATCTAAATTGGTGCATATTTTTAGCTTGCATTATACTTACACCGATACTCTGAATTAAAGGAACTGTAAGGGGTATCATTATCCATAAAGCTATTCTATATGCTTCTACATATTCTTTTCCTACCCAAAGAGTTATAAAATCTTTACCAAACAAAACAAACCCTGAAGATATCAATCCCAAAAGAATATATTGTAATCTTCCAACCTTTAAAAATAGTTCATCTATTTCAGTATGTCTTCCTTCTACAATTAATCTATTTATTCTTGGAAATAAAACTCCAGCTATAGCTGATGCAAAGCCAGTATAAAGAGTATTAAAAATAGCACCTACAGAATATACTGCTACTCCAGTTACTCCGATATACTTTCCTATTATAACTCTATCTGTCCCCCAATATATCTGGTCTATCAGAACATTTAAAAATATGAAAAATGAATATGTAAATATCTCTTTCAAAATATGAGTATCAAACCTTGAGAATCTTATTCTCATTCCCAATTTTATTGCATAAGCTATATCAAAAAAATATGAAGTTATTGCAAAGAACAGTGTTGATAGTGTCACACTGATCAATCCAAATCCATTTATCATTAGTAATGCACCTACAATTGGATTTAATATCATTGTCAATAACTTTAATCCTCTTTGATATATAAACTTCTCTTTAGAAGCTATATTTGTTGAAAAAATAGTCAATGGAAATGATAGAATTACATTCAAAGACAGTATTATAAAAACCATTTTTGTTTTTTGTAATTCAATTGTTGTAAATCTCTCTCCAAAAAATGTTTCTATATTAATATATATATAACTTCCTATAACTATTGCCAAAGTCATAAGAATAGAAAAAATTAATAAAAACATTCCATTTAAAGATTTTTCCTCTTCTAATTTACCCTCTGTTCTATATCTAACAGTATATCTCAGCATTGTATTTCCAAGTCCTAAATTCAAAATAGAAATATATCCCATTATAGATTGAACCAAAGAGTTTATTCCATAGTCTGCCGGACCTAAATATCTCATGTATAGTGGTGTATATATAATCTGAATTAAAGAACTCATTATAATTGTTAGCATTGATAATACTGTTCCTATTTTCAACTCATTTTTTACCATAGCACTACCTATATCGATAAAAATTCATCTAGCTTTAAGAAGTGTTTTTCTCCATTTTCAGAGGCTTTCGCTAAAACTTCATCCGATAATGCTAAATTTTCTTTATATTTTTCATAGTTCAAATTCTTTAAATTATCTAGCGATGCAAAATTTCCTTTAAACTCTATATCCTCTAAAACATTTGTCATTTTTTTACTATATGTTATTGGGAAGACAGGCTTCTTAAAAATAAATCCTAATATCATTGCATGGAATCTTGTTGCAACCACACTCTCAGCTTTATTAATTATATCTAGAGCCTCATTTATATCCCCTCTATAAAGATACTTTGTAATATGCTTATGTTGCTCATTCGGAATCATATTCAGTAATTTATTTATCGCTTCTTCATCTTTTTCGCCTTGGCAGAACGACATAAACTTAACTTTTTTACCAGATTTTATAATATCTAACGTTAAGGTTTTTAATCTATTGAAGTATTCAGATTCTATTCCTGTGAACCCAGGTCTTCCTGAAGGTAATACTATTGAGAATAAAACATAGTTCTCAGCTTCTACAGGTTCTATTTTTAAACTAAATACAATATCATTTCCATACCTAACATTTTCTAAATCTTCAAAAATTTCATATGAATATCTCTCTCTGAAACAAACATCTTTACAACTTTTGAAAAATTCGTGATACATATCTCTAAATGCTTCATTTTTATATGGACCAAAATTTGCTCCTAATACAAAATAATTTTTTCCGAAATCTAAGTTTCTCTCTCTGACTTTAAAATCTTCCTCTGAAAAATCATTTTCTATAAATATAGAACCTCCTATATTCACTACACCATCTAACTCTCTCGCCTTCAAATCTTCTAATATATTTGGAACTCCAAATTTTCTTCCTAAACGAAATAAAATTTTCTTAGCAAATGTATTGTTATAAAGTATATTCAAATTATTACTATCTATACCTTTCAATCTTTCATACTCTGGTGTTGCATAAAGATAAAATTCTGTATCTTTATATCTTTCACAAAGCATTTTTATAAAAAGGTCATCACCTAAATTCAACTGGGCATACGCCTTTATTAATATTTTTTTCACTTTCCCTCACCCTATTTTTTTGTTAGTATCTTCTTATACTTTTTTAAACCCATCATTTTCAATCTAAAAATTCTAAAAGAATAGTAAAGTCTTATTTCAAAAGTTTTTAATTCTGAAAATCTTCCTATCTCTTCTTTTATTTTTAAATAAAACTTTTTCCAGTCTTCGACTTTATTTTCACTTAATCTTTGTAAAACGTCAAATGGATACATTATACCATGATACTTAAAGCATTCTCTAACTTTATCTATATTCTTCTCATATACTTCATTTTTTTTATAAAAAGCTATAAGTTCATCTATAACTAAATATATATCTGTTCTATTCTTATAATTATTTGATACAGAACCACTGTTCATAAAATAATTATAATACGGTTTATCAATAGAAACAACTTTTTTACTGAAGAAAAAACACATAAAGTTAAAAAACATATCCTCTCCTGTATAAATATCTAGTAAAAATTGAATACTATTTTTTTCAATCATCTCTTTTTTGTAAATTTTATTACAAGGAGATGAAAACCACTCTGTAGTACAATCTGTATAGCTATCCTTGTCATCTCTTTCTGGAACTTTAACTTTTGATAAAACCCTTCCCGATTCATCTAATTTTTTAAATCCACAAATTACAATATCTGCTCTCTCTTTTTCTGCTACGTTCACCATATCTTTGTACATATTTTCATCTATCCAATCATCTGAATCTAAAAATGCAACGTATTTATTTTCTACTAAAGAAAGACCTAAATTCCTAGCTGCACTACATCCACCATTTTTCACTTTTTTATAACTTATATTTAAATTTTGCTCAGCTAAGTTTTCACAAATTTCTGAAGTGCTATCTTTTGATCCATCATCAATAATGATTATCTGAATCCCTTTTAAAGTTTGATTCAAAACAGATTTTACACATCTCTCAATATATTTTTCTACATTATAAGCTGGAATTATAACACTTAACATCTTTTCCCTCCTCAGACTTTATCTCTATGAAAAATAAAAAGGGTGGACATAAGACCACCCGTTTATAATTATTTTGTTCCAAATATTCTGTCTCCACAGTCTCCTAAACCTGGATAAATATATCCGTTTGAATCTAAACCTTGGTCTATTTTAGCTGTATAAATAGCAACATCTGGATGCGTTTGTAATACTTTTGCAATTCCTTCAGGTGCAGCTACTAAACACATAAATACTATATTTTTAACTCCAGATTGCTTTAAGTAATCAATCGCATATATAGCTGATCCTCCTGTTGCTAACATTGGATCTACTAATATAACTTGTTTATTTTGTACATCTACAGGAAGTTTGCAGTAATAGTATACTGGTTCTAGAGTTTCTTCATCTCTATAAACACCTATATGCCCTATTTTAGCTGTAGGAATTAATGAAACGATTCCATCTACCATCCCTAATCCGGCTCTTAAAATAGGTACAACTGCGATATTTGTTCCTAATGTATATCCAGTTGTTTTCATCAGAGGAGTTTGAACCTCTATCTCTTCTAGAACTAAATTCTTTGTTACTTCATAAGTCATTAACTTAGAAATTTCATTTAAGTTCTCTCTAAAAGACTTTGTGTCAGTCTCCTTATTTCTTAATATTGTTAATTTGTGTTGTATTAATGGATGATTTATCTCTATTACAGCCATTTTAACCTCCCTGTTACTTATACTTTAAAAAAAAACAGGACATAGTCCCGTTTTCTTATTTCTTATTTCTTTAATCCAAACTTCTTGTTGAATTGCTCTACTCTTCCAGCAGCGTCTACGAACTTAGCTTTTCCAGTGTAGAATGGGTGGCAGTTAGCACATACAGCTATTTTAAGCTCTGCGTCCTTTGCGTTCATTGTTGATCTTGTTTCGAACTTGTTTCCACAAGTACAGTCAACAGTAATTAATTTGTAATCAGGATGAATTCCTTTTCTCATTATTGTCACCTTCCTATAATCTTTCTATTTATCGTAAAGATTTTATCATAATTTTTTGACTTTTGCAACATTTTTTTGGCCTCAACATAAAGTTTTTTATTTTTATAAAATTTTATGATAAAATATTATAAAAAAGATAAAAGGAGAGTTATGGCTACTAAATATTATGCTTTTATTATAGATAATGAAAAATACTCTTCCATTGTTACTTCTTGGCCAGAATGTCAACAATTAACAAAAGGAAAGAAAGCGAGATATAAATCTTTCAAAACAGAAAAAGAAGCTAAAGAGTGGCTTGCTCAAGGTGGAATCTACGAAGATAAAAAACAGAAACTAAAAGAAGCTAAAGAAAAACTTATCGAAGGAATCTATTTTGATGCTGGAACTGGAAGAGGAATTGGTGTTGAAGTTAGAGTAACAGATATCAAAGGAATATCTCTTCTTGATAACATCATGCCAGAACATATGATAAATGAATTTGGAAACTATTTAGCACCAGAAGGAAGTACTAATAACTATGGTGAATTAATAGGAATATATCTAGCTATCGATATCGCAATTAGAAGAAACAATTTAAAAATTTTTGGAGATAGCAAATTAATTATTGATTATTGGTCTAAAGGGCATTATAATAAATCGTCATTAAATGAAAAAACAGTAAACCTTATCAAAAAAACCGCTGCAAGAAGAGAACAGTTCGAAAATATTGGTGGAAAAATTGAACATGTCTCTGGTGATATCAATCCTGCAGATTTAGGTTTTCATAAATAATACTAGGAGGATTTAATGGAGTTTGAACTATTTGACAAGCTACACTTTTTTTATCTTTTGGGATATTCGTTAGTTTTTGTTTTTCTTTATTTTGGAGTTAAATATAATCCACAACCTAAAAAAGTTATGAGAGTAATATCTTTAATTATTTTAATGGTGCGACACGTTTCGTAATGAAAAGTTACGACATGTTAAAAGTAGCTTAG